>DATLUO010000102.1 GCA_035533075.1 Pirellulales bacterium
GCCGGCCTGGGAAGGCCGCCCCACGGGCGTTTTCGGAAAGTATCAGTCGCGCGCACCTGAACCCCGAACCCCGGTGCCTGAATCCTCCGTGATGAGCTTTGCACCGCGGTTGGTGATTGCCGGCCCGGTGTTGGCAATCAGTTGGCACTTGTCGACGATCGTCGTTGAAACGCCTTCGAGCAGGATCTGCTCCTCGCCGTTGTCGCCGATCAGGCAGCCCTCGATCCGCGCCTTCGACGATCCCGAAACCGTGACGCCGCTCCGGCCGTTGCCGCGGCTGGTCACGTCCACGACTTCGCAATTCCGCACGCCGTCGTTGATGTTGATGCCGTCGAGCCGAAAGCCTTGCACGACCAGGTTGGAAATCAGCACGTCGTGAACGTGATACAGGGTGATACCGGTCTGCCGTTGGGAGCAAGCCAGATTGTAACTCCGCGGCAGCTTGTCGGCTTCGACGCAAAAATAGAGATCGGCCCCGCGACGATACCATTGGAGCGGCTCCAGTTCGGGCAGTCGCGTCTGGCCCGGCAACAGCTTTCGCTCGACGGCCGGCTTGCCGTCGAGAAAGAGCTGCTGGTAGGTCGAGTGCGGCGGACGGAAACGGAACACCGGACCGCGCTGGTTTTCCCAGGCGTCGCCCGGCACGGCTTCCGTGCCGTCCAAAACGGCGCCTTGCCCGTCGAGGATGAACGGCGACAGGGCGGTGCCGCAATGTTCGGCGGCAGAGAGACTGATGGTCTCGCGATAGGGCTGCCCCGAATTCGCCAGTAGGATGCGATCGCCCGCATGGCAGATCTTCAGTGCCTTGCGCAACGACCGCACCGGTCCGCTGCCACCGGTGCGGGCAGGCTGAACTCCGTCGAGCAGATCGTCGCCCCCGACATTGTCGACATAAATCGTGGCGGCCGAGGCGAGCTGGCCGGCGAAGAGCGCGAGCGTGAAGAGAGCGTAACGTAGCCCGCTCGCTCCGCGAGCGGAACGGCCGAGCAGACCATTCAACCTTGTTAATGTGGGACGTCGAGCGCGCGAACCGCGCCCTTCCGCTTGCGGAGCAAGCGGGCTACGTGGCAATGTCATGAATCGTCGCATCGGTATACCCGCCGGTGGAATTGCCCCCGGCAAGTGTAGCATGCCGCTACGCCAAGAGCATGCCCGCATAGCCGACGACGCGCGAACGGTCGCCCGTCACGTCGCCGCTGGTGGCATAACCGACCCGCTGGCAGCGCGTCAGCCCACCCAACCGGCGGAGCGTTTCCATGACGATCACCGCCGGCAAAACCCCGCACATGCTGATGTGCCGCCGCGTTACGGTCTCGTACAAGGCAGCCGGATCGAGCGACTCCATCGCAGCCAGGGCCAGGGCATCGAGCCGGCGGTTCTCCGCATCGCTGGCGAAGTGGTTCATATCGCTGGAGACAACGAGCAACGTCTTTTCACGACGGTCATTCAAGCAGTCGGCCAGACCTTCGGCGAACTCCCGGCAACGCGCCAGGTTGCCTGTGCCGATGGCAATGCCCACCACCCGCGCGTGCGGCGCCAGCCTGGCAAGGAAAGGCAGCTCGACTTCGATGGCATGCTCCTGCTGATGCGCGGCGGCGTCGAGCTCCAATCCGGGAATGGTCGCGGCAAGCTGTCGCGCCAGTTCGGGATCGGCCTGAACGACCCCGCCGGGCAGCGACCAGGCGCCCTGCGGCGCCACGGCCCATTCGACGCCCAGCCGAGTGTGCTTCGGCCCAATCACAATCACCGATTCGGGTATCACGACGCGACGCAGTGTGTCGGCAGCCAAGCGGCCGGAGTATTTCAGTCCCGCGTGGGGCACCATGACCGCCGGCCAGGCTTCGGCCACCACTGGCGGCCCGCCGAACAAATCGTCGATCAGCCGGGCGAGCTCGTCGGCATCGCCGGGATAAAAGCTGCCGGCCACCGCCGCCGGCCGTACACCCAAAGCCACCTGCGGCTTGGGAACGCTCGCCACGGCGAGCTGCGAAGCATTGGCAAGCGTGGCAAAGCTGTAAATCGACGCACTTTCGGGCTGCGTCACACAAGCCAGCCGGCGTGCTTCGGCCAACAGATCGCCGGGTTGAGCTTGCTGGTTCCAAACGAACGCCGACTTCGGACCTTCAACAACGACCAGCGACCGGCGAGCGGAATCAACCCCACGCAGGTCGGGCCCTTCGACCGTGCCGTGCATCGACGGATCGAACAGGATGGCCAGCTTGACGTGTACGTCGCTTAAACGGGGGCCATCCATACCGCGGCTGGCGAGCGCCTTGCCCGTCTGCTCGGCCTGCGCAAAAAGCGTCGATTGCAGCGGCAAAAGCTGACGCAGCGAGAGCTGGCTCGATTGCAGCCAGACATTGCCGGCGGCGTCCTCCACGCTCAGCGCGACGCCGTTGACGTTCGCATCGGAGACGCCGAAGGCATAGTAGTTGGGTGTGGCGCCGGTGACGGCCGCCACGATGTTCTGCCGGCAAAAATCGGTCAGGGCCGCCAGGTCGGCGGCCGAAAACATCGACGACGCCGCTGCGCCCTCGGCCTGTGCGGCGCGGTCCAGAAACTCGTGCAGAGCGCCTTCGATCACCTCGCCTTCGAACGTCGAAAGGAGGGTGCCCTCTTCTTTCCAGGCAGTCGGCGGCAAGCCGGCCTTCAGGCATACCTGCTGCAAAAACGCTTCCGCATCGAGCTGATGTTCGACGGCCACGCCCGGCAGAAGCAACCCCCGCCGCTCGCCGGCGGCAATCTGCAAGCCGTGTTTGCCGATGACCACCACGTCGCGCCGCGCTTCGCCCACCACCGTCACGTTCTGGTGACTGTGCAGCACCCACACGTCGAGATCGAGAAACTCAAGTTCGCTGACGGCCACCGGCGGAAAACGGTGGTCGTCGACCGCGGACCGAATGGCCGCGTGAAACACCGCCTGGGCCAGCCCCACCGAAGCCGACATGGCGCCGCAGCAACTTCGCAGCCGGCCGTTTCGCTTCAGCGTCACAAACGCGCCCAGCACGCGCACGTGCTCCAAGGCTTCCAGTCCCGCGTGGGCCAGGGCCATCGCCTGTCCGGTTGCCGTCGCGGCCACGACGCGGGCAGCCGCCTTCAGCAAGGACTGCCGATGTTCATCGGTGAGCATGGGCGGCGCCTCCGTGGGCAGCTCGACTTGAACCAGCGGCGTGGTGTACGTCACATTGCTCATGTTTGCAGAACGGCCTTCGTTCGGTTCGCTCCGGGGTGATTGCTCGCGATTGCCGCCGCCAGGCTTGCCCGCAAACTCGGCGATCCGCACCGGCAAGCGCTTGCGGCCCCAGGTGCCGGGTGCCGCCTCGAAATGCCCGGCGATCTGATGCCCGCAACGCCGGCAACGGTCGCCGTCGAGCTGGTAGCGGCCGAGCTCGTACCAGTCGCGCTCGATGAGCAACTCTCCGCAGCCCGGACACCAAGTGCTTCCCTCGCGCAGCGCATGAACGTTGCCCGCGTAAACATAGTTCAGGCCCAGCGACTTCGCCACCTCATAAGCGGCCAGCAGCGTGTCGGGCGGCGTCGGGCCGCGGTCTTGCAGGCGAAAATCGGGATGAAACGCCGTGAAGTGCAGCGGCACGTCGGGGCCGAGGTTCTCCAGAATCCAGTGGCACATCTGGCGGATCTCGTCCAGCGAATCATTGGCCCGCGGAATCACCAGGTTCGTGATCTCGAACCAGACGTTGGTTTCGTGTTTCAGCCAACGCAATGTGTCGAGCACCGGCTGCAGGTGCGACAGGGTCAAGTGGCGATAGAAGTCTTCGGTAAAGCCCTTGAGATCGACGTTGGCGGCGTCCATCACCTCGTAAAACGGTCCACGGGCCGCCGGCGTGATATAGCCGGCGGTGACGGCCACCGTTTTGACGCCGGCGGCGCGGCAGGCCCGCGCCGTGTCGATGGCGTATTCGGCCCATACGACAGGATCGTTGTAGGTGAACGCCACGCTCTTGCAACCCAACGACTTGGCCGCTTCGGCGATGGCTTCGGGCGTGGCCTCTTCGCTGAGCCGCTCGATCTCGCGAGATTTCGAGATGGACCAGTTCTGGCAGAATTTGCAGCCCAAATTGCAGCCGGCGGTGCCGAACGAGAGGATGCTCGTGCCCGGATAAAAGTGGTTCAGCGGCTTTTTTTCCACCGGATCGATGCAAAAGCCGGTGCTGCGGCCATAGGTCGAAAGCACCATCTCGCCCGCCCGATTCTCGCGGACAAAACAGAAACCGCGGTCGCCAGGGCGCAAGGCGCAGGCCCGCGGACAGAGGTCACAGACGATACGGCCTGATTCTTCGTCGGCGTGCCACCAGCCGCCTGATTTCAGGCCATCGGAGCGCAGGCCGGCGGGCGGCAAATCGACCATTGCGGACATGAGAGTTCGGAATCGCGGGAGGGAGAAGGAATTGCTACTTCCAGCATACCGCCGCGGGCAAGAGGAGGGCTAGGTGATAGGCCTGGGGGGCAGTGTCCTAAAGTTGAGTTGGTCTGACGGGCGCAGCCATCGCCGTAGGGTGGAACCAGCGAGCTTGCGACCGCCGGCCCACCAGGATTGGCAAGGTCACTCTCGGTGGGCCGGCGCTCGCAAGCTC
>DATLUO010000103.1 GCA_035533075.1 Pirellulales bacterium
AGCGCCACCATCAACTGGGGCGACGGCTCAAGTTCCACCGGCACCGTCGGCGACGGCGTGACGCCGGTGGACGCGAGTATGGCCGGCGGTTACTTCACTGTAGCGGGCAGCCACACTTACGCGGCCACCGGCAGCTACACCTTCACCGTCACCATCAGCGACACCGACGGCATCACCACCACCGCGAAGGGAACGATCGACCTTGGCCAAGCGCCGCTGTTGGCGGTGGGCGTGCCCGTCGTCGTCACCTCGGGGCTTTCGATCGACGGCGCGATCGTGGCGGCCTTCGCCGATGCCGGCGGCGGCGATGCGCTTACGAATTACAGCGCCACGATCGACTGGGGCGACGGCAGCTCGACCTCGGTCGGCAGCGTCACCGGGTCGGGCAACAGCTTCATCGTCACCGGCAGCCACACTTACGCGGCGGGCGGCGATTACGAGTTGAAGGTCGCCCTCGCCGACACGGACGGTTCGACCGCGAATGTCACGGCGCACGCCTTCCTCGACTCGCCGGTGGCCTCCGTCGTGGCCACCGCCTTCCAGGACGTGTTGCACCGCGCCGCCGACGACTCGGGGCTCAGCTATTGGACCCAGCAGATTGCCGGCGGCCTGCCGCCCAGCCAGTTCGCCAGCGACTTGACGCACAGCGCCGAGTTTTACGCCACGAACGTCATCGACCCGGCCTACCAGTCCTATCTGGGCCGCGGGGCCGACGCCGCCGGCGTCGCGTATTGGACGAGTCAAATGCAGCAAGGGTTGACCGACCAGGAGATCGAAGCCAATTTCATCGCGTCGCCCGAGTTCTACGCCCACGCCGGCGGGACCGATGCGGCCTGGGTCAACGCCATGTATCAGACGGTCTTGGGACGACCGGCGGACAGCGCGGGCCTGAACTACTGGACCAATCAATTGGCTGGCGGGGCCAGCCGTTCGAGCGTGGCCATGGGCTTCGCGGCCAGCCAGGAGCGCGAGGCGCAGACCATCCAGAACGATTACTTCACGTATCTCGGCCGCACGGCCAGTCCCGCGGAGGTGAATTATTGGGTCGCGCAGTTCGACCAAGGCTCGACGAACGAAGATATCGTCAGCGCGTTCATCGGGTCGAGCGAGTACTTCAAGGTACACTCGTAGGGCGGGACCAGCGAGCTGATTCCTATGACGCCACAAACTCCGCAAGCCGGCGATCAAGCGCGTCGCGGCCTGAGATGATGTCCAGTTCGATCGCCAACGCCCACAGCGGGCGGCAGCCGATCTGCGTTAACCGCAGCTTGACGAGGTCCTTGGCGGTGCAGACCACCGCCTCGACCGCGAGCGATTTGGTCCATTGCCCGAGGGCCTCGACGTCGTCGCGAGTGTAGGCGTGGTGGTCGGGGAACTCCTGCAGCGCCACGACGTTGGCGCCGACACTCGACAGCGTGTGGAGGAAACCGACGGCATTGCCGATGCCGCAGAACGCCGCGATGCGCTTCCCGGCAAGGCCTTCGAGCGGTTGTTCGTCGCCGCCCGCTCCAACGAACCGTCGCGGCCGATGTGTCAGTTCCAGCCAGGCGGCTTTGGGCGCATAGCGGCGCACCCGATGGGCAATCGTTTCGCGCTCGGCGGCATCGACGACGTCGGCACGCGACAGAGCGACGATATCGGCCCGCGCGAGGCCCGCAAGCGGCTCGCGCAAGGTGCCGCGCGGGAAAACATGATCGAAGCCGAACGGCTCCAGGGCGTCGATCAACACGATGTCGAGATCGCGGGCCAGGCGGCGGTGCTGAAAACCGTCGTCCAGCAAGATGAGTTGGCTCTCGAACTCTTCGATCGCCATTTTCGCCCCGGCCACGCGGTCGCGGTTTTGCACGTGCGGCACGTCGGGCAAACGCTGCTCCAGTTCCAGGGCCTCGTCGTTGGCCGCCCCCTGTTCGGCGCCGTAGCCGCGGCTGACGATGGCCACGCGCACGCCGCGCGCCCGATACCAGCGGGCAAGCCACTCGACCATCGGCGTCTTGCCCGTGCCGCCCAGGGTCACGTTGCCGACGCTGATCACGGGGACGCCCACGCGTTCGATAGGCAATCGTCCGCGGTTAAAGCGGTAGTTTCGCCAGCGCATCGCGGCGGCATAGCCGAATTCGGCTCCCCGCAGCACCATCCGCGCGGCGGCGGCTCCGATACCGCGACGGCGGCCGCTGACAAGATCACGGAATTCGGAGGGGCGAAACATGGCCGTGCCTAATGGCATTGCTGGCTCACGGCAATTGACTCATGTGCGGCTTGCACGGCTCATGAGGACAACCGCTTCATGGAGCCCGGACTTGCTTTGTCGACGCCGCATTTTTTCGATTCCATCGAGCCGAAACCCAAAATGCTGGAACAGCTCAGCGAGAAGTTCGTCACTCGGCAGTGGCGCCCCGTAGAACTTGCTGTTGCCGATGACATACGCTAAGCGAGCGGCTCCAGAGCACACCGCGGCAACCTGCGAGGCATGCTGGTACATATCGTTAAAGTACTTGATCACATAGCTCTCCATCAGAGATCCGTTCGAGGGAACGCTTCGCCGATACGGCGCCAATAATTCGGCGATAAACGCGTTTGCGGGTTCGACGCCGTTCGCAAGAACCGACGTGGCCTTGCCCCAGGTACCACCGATCGCCTCCGTCTCGAGCGCTCCGACGCTGCGCGACTCGCTTAAGAAATTCATGAAGAAGAGATGAGGTCGAGTCTCTCGTGCATAACTAAAGCGATTAGGATAAGGGGGCGACGTGATGACCGCAGTTGGCTGTTGGCCTTTGATAACTTCGACCAATTGCTTGCTGTTTCCCCGAAATACATGAACGGCGGCAGAGGGCAGGCCCGCGACGGCCCGCAGATCCGCGATCATTTCTTCCAGTTTGTCAGACAGCACTTGGCAGACATCGACTTTCGGCATCGGCTCGTCGGCGAAGGTAAGTGAGACATGATTGTGCTTGGCGTTACTTACCGGAATCAGGATCGCCAGAACTCCCATGCGCAGCAGGTCGAAATCAAACGATTCTTCCTTCATATCCAGAAGCAGTCGGCGAAGGCAAACGAGTTGCATCAGATTAGCGGGCGACCACCAACGCTCGACGTTTTTTATTGGCGGGACGAAGTTGGCGTTGCCGCTCAGGTAGGCAGCCGCTTGTCCCTCATCAGGAACTTCATCAAGGTGCGCGCGATACCGCTGGACAAATGACGCGAAATAGGTCGCAGTGGCCTCTGGGTCGCGGTACGTACGGTTTTTTACCGTGCTGACGAAATGCAAATATGGGTTGATTTCAACGCTGAATGCCGGGATACTACGATATTTCATGGTGAGCGGCACGGTACCGACTCCACTGAATGGATCGAGCACCAAGTCATCCGTCCCGAGGCGAAAATGGGTCGCAATGTCGTCGGCGAGCTGTGGCGAGAAACTTGCTGTTAGGCGATACCAGCGATGAATCGGCCGGCCGAGCTTGCCCTGAAACGTGACGGCCTTAACCGAACGGTTGCGAAACCGCTCCGAAGCGCCGATATCGAAAAGAGTTCGCTGCTGCGTCATTTCGTCAAGTTCCGCAAAACCTTTATGACCGGTTGACGAAACAGTTCTTTGTTGCGCCGCAAAAAGTCATAGTAGTCAAAGCCAGATAATTCCCTGATCAACTCGTCCCGCCAGATAGGGCGGCGGCGATGTATTCAGCGGAGTCTAAGCCGAAAATGCTGAAGACCGGATCTTGCTCGAATCGGCGAAGCAACGCGTACTTTGCCTTGCCTGCCTTTTTCACCGGTCCAGGAATATAGCTGTCCAGTTTGGCCAAATGCTGGAGCGTGATATCAAACAACGTTTGTTCGAGCGGTGACCTGATATCCGGTGCAGCAACTTTTTTTGGCATCTCCCACGCCTCGCCTCGATCGCGTTGGATAGATGCGGCTATTTTAACTTCGCACAAATCGCCTCGGCCATCTCGCGCGTGCCGACGGCCGTGGGATCGTCGCGGTGCGGCTTCAAGTCGTAGGTCACGTGCTTGCCTTCGACGATCACGTCGGCCACAGCCTTTTCCAGCCGGTCGGCCGCGTCGGTCTCGCCCAAGTGCCGCAACATCAGCATGCCCGACAGGATGAGCGCGGTCGGATTGACCTTGTTCTGTCCCTTGTACTTTGGCGCGCTGCCGTGGGTCGCTTCGAACACGGCGCCCTCGGGTCCGATGTTCGCCCCAGGGGCCACGCCAAGCCCGCCGACCAGTCCGGCCGCCAGGTCGCTGAGAATGTCGCCATAGAGGTTTTCCAGCACCAGCACATCGTACAGTTCCGGCTTCTGCACCAACTGCATGCACATGTTGTCGACGATGCGGTCTTCGAACTCGACCGCCGGATACTCGGTGGCGACCTTCCGCGCCACCTCCAGCCAGAGGCCGTCGGTGTGCTTCATGATGTTCGCCTTGTGGACGCAGGTCACTTTCTTGCGGCCGTTGGCCTTGGCGTAGTCGAAGGCGCAACGCACGATCCGCTCGCTGCCCGACACGCTGATCGGCTTGATCGAGATGCCGGTCTCCTGCGGGCCGGTCTTCACTTTGCGGTCGGGCGAAATCTGGTTGATGAAGTCGATCAGCTTGGCGGTTTCGGGCTTGCCGCGCTCGAACTCGATGCCGGCGTATAGGTCTTCGGTGTTCTCGCGGACGATCACCAGATCGACCGGCACGCCGTCGAAGAAGGTCCGCACTCCCTTGTACTGCTTGCAGGGCCGGATGCAGGCATATAGTCCCAGGGCCTGCCGCAAATGCACGTTGATGCTGCGAAAGCCGGTGCCGACGGGCGTGGTGATGGGGGCCTTCAGGGCACAGCGAGTGCGGCGGACGCTTTCCATGACGGCGTCGGGCAGGGGCGTGCCGGTGCGGGCCATAACATCGACGCCGGCCTCCTGGACATCCCATTTGACTTTGACGCCGGTGGCGTCGATCGAGCGTCGGGCGGCGTCGGCCAGTTCCGGGCCGGTGCCGTCGCCCATGATAAGCGTCACTTCGTGGGCCATGAGAACCTCTTTGCATAACGGTCGTTGGATAAGTTCGCAAACTAACAGATGCCGCGGCATGAGCCAAGGGGCCATCCGTCGCGCAGGGTGTGAAACCGCGGCGCCCCGGTACGAGTCGGCATCTTACGCGCCGGCCGCCAGGGCCAGCGCGCCGTACACGACCATCTCTTCGCCCAGCTTGGCGGGCAAGATTCGAAAGGTGCCGCCCAGCGGCGGAAAGACGTAGCGATCGACCGCCGCGCGCAGCGGCTTGAAGAACTGCTCTTCGCCAATCAGCGACACGCCGCCGCCCACGACCACCACCGCCGGCGAAACCAGCGTGACGACCTGAGCGATGGCCCAGCCCAGCGCCTGGCAAGCATGGTGCAAAACGTCGCGGGCCACCAGATTCTTTTCGCAGGCCGCTTCGCCTACGATCTTGGCCGTCAACGCTTCCGGCTCGCGGTCGCAACGACGCAAAAGATCGGCGGTATGTTCTTCCAGCACGGCTTCGGTCTCGATCAAGTGCTGTCGCACCATTTCGGGTTTCAGCGGCCGCGAACCACCGCGGAACGCGCCGAGTTGGTGCGAGATCGGACCACCCAAATAGGCCTGGGCCGCGGCGGCAATGCCCCAGCCGCTGGCCAGCGACTCGACCGTTTGATCGGAACGGTCGGCGTGCAGGCCCGGCCGAAGGTGGCCGATTTCCGCCGCGGCGGGTCCGTGGCCATGATACGGCTTGCCGTCAATCACCAGTCCGCCACCGATGCCCGTGCCCACCGTCACATAAAATACCGGGCTTTGGCCCTGGGCGGCCCCGAAACGCGCTTCGGCCAGGCCGGCCAGGTCGGCGTCGTTGCCGAGCACGGCCGGCACGCCCAGCGCGTCCTTGGTCCAGGCGGCGAGCGGAAAGTCGTCCCAGCCCTCGACGTGATGGCTCTTGATGACCCTGCCCCGCGCCGCGTCCACCGGCCCACCAAAGCCGTAACCGACCCGCTTCACCCGGTGCTTCTTGACGAGTTCGCCGCCGGCCCGCGCGATTTGATCGCGAATGCCCGCCGCGCCGTTGGCTGGCGTCACATCCAAGCGGCGCATCTCGGCCAGCGTGGGCGAATCGCCTGGGCCGACGCCAAGCTGCAGCTTTGTGCCTCCGATTTCAATTCCCAAGAACATCGCCGTGCTCGAGGCGTGCGAGATGGCAGGTTAGCGCGCAGCCAGCGCCTCGGCGTGGCGCCCTTCCTGATTGATCCGGGCAAAAACGTCGTTCAGCACCCAATGGAACAGCGCCAGGTGGATGCTTTCGACCATTCCCATGTCGTCGAGCGGCACGTGCAGACCCGCCTGCTGCATCTGTTTGAGCTTGCCGCCCTTGAAGCCGGTGAGACCGAAAGTCCGCAGTCCGTGACGGTTGGCCCAATCCACGGCCTTGAGCACGTTGGCACTGTTGCCCGAACCGCTAATGCCGATCGCCAGGTCTCCGGGCCGGCCATAGTTCATGAGTTGCTGGACGAAAATCTGGTCGTAACCGCAGTCGTTGCCCACGGCCAGGATCCAACCCAAATTGTCGGTCAGGCTCATGATCTTGAGCCGTTGCTTGCTTTCGTCCTGCAAATCGCACTCGCGAAGCGAGCTTTTGCCTAGGTCTTCGCTGATGTGCGTGGCCGTGGTGCCGGAACCGCCGTTGCCGAAGACATAGACGAACTTGTCCTGCTCCCAGGCTTCGAAGATCCAGTCGGCCATCTGCTGAATTTCGCTGTGGTCGACGCGGTCGATTTCTTCGTGCAGCCGGGCGAGGTATTTTGGGATGTCAAGTTTGGCGCCAAGCATGGCGGCAGGGTCTCCGGGATATATAGGGAAAGGTGCCATGATTGTAGCGTATGCAGGCGGCGCGTTCCAAGTGCTCCGTCATCGTCCCTTGACGGATCGGTCGCAACAGCAGCGACGCTGGCTGGTGGCCGGGGCATCGCTTGGCCACACAGCGTATCGTGAAGGGTCGTGGTAGTAACGGCCAAGCTCTGCCCCAGCCACCGCCTGTCATCCATCAATTGACGAGCGGTCGAGTACTACTCCGTCGGCAGCGGCACGCTGCCCGTAACGCCGTAGAGGGCCAGGCCGTAGCGACTGATCGCGGGACTTTGCAAACACCTTCCATACGACGGGGCTTCAATGCCGGCCTCCGCGGCGAGCGACGCAAGCTCTCGCCGGGGCAAGGGACCGTGCTCGATCAGCAGGCGGACGATCTCTCGCTCATGTCCTTGCAGAACGTCGAGCGGGTTTTCGGGATGACGTGCCATGATGAATTTTCCGGCAACGCGCCACCCGGGCTGACGACGGCAATAGTCCAAGAGCTGTGCCCGTGTCAGAGCCTGACCCGGATAACGGTCGTCGTGCTGCAGGGCCAGCCAAAGCACGTCTGCGGAAATGCGGGGACAGACCGCCAACACCTTGCGGATCCGGTTCCAGAGCACGTTGGGCCGCGACCAACGCAACGAAAACGTGCCTTCCGATTCGTCGAGCCAATAGAAGCCTTCGAGGGACCGCAGGGCGTACATCACCGCCGAAGGCGAGAGGCCCGCCGCGGCCGGAGTGTCCGTTGCCCGTTTGACCGTCGTCAAGCCGACCGTCGTGACGAGCTGCCGCGCGCGAGACTGCAACTGCAAAATACTCCCCAACTCCGCTTCGGAGACCACGGAGCGCCGTTCTCCGTGGCCGTGGATCACGAAGCCCGGTTCGCGCCCCATAAGCGTCGCCAGCTCTCGAATTCCCGCGACGGGTACACGGCCCTTGGTCAGCCGCGAGCGGGCCAATCGCCGCTCGACCTCCGCCAGCGGGGCCGGCAGGTCGGCCCGCACGATTTCCAGCGCTCGATCGAGCGTGGGAGCAAACGGTGCTGGTCCGCCCGACCGCGGTAGCCAACGGCAAAACACCTGGCGAACGCGCTCGTACGTGATGTCGAACTGCTTGCCCACGCTGGTATTGGTCGCCCGGCGGTTGCCCTGCCATTTCAAGCAGGCTGCGACCACTTGGCGGTCGCGTTGAGACCGGCCGGCGGCCAGGATGTCGACCAACTCGTCTTCCAACTTGGCGCCGTCCAGCGTTTGGACCTCCTCGCAGAGCGACAGCAATGCGGCGGTCGAGGGTCCGCTCAATCGGCCGTCGCGCAGCGCGTCGAGAGCCGCGCCCAAGGTCGTCGCATCGTGGACCGCGGCCCGGAATTGGCGGCCCACCCGCGGATCGGCAGGGGCGATCGCCAAGGCGCCGGGAAGCGCGGACATGCTGGCCGTCACATTTCGGATTCGCTTCGAGACGGCTCCGTCGCGTGCCGCGGCGGGCAGCTTCCGGCTTCGCGCCGCCGGCGACTTGCCTGAGCCGTCCTGTTGGCGTCGCTTGGAATCGGCCGGCGCGCTTGCTTCCAACGACACCAAAAGATCGACGAGACTCTTGAGGCCGAAGCCTTTGAGGTGCAACAATTCGCCAATCGTCACCCCCTCGGTGCCGGTCGTAAAGCGATGGATGCCGGCGCGGTCAAGGCAGTTGAACGTGCGGTTTTCAAGCTGCAGGTCGTCGATCGCGACGGTCCGAGGATGCGGCGAAACCGGGCGGCTCTCCAACGAGCGAACGAGCACGGGCCACCGGGCCGCCAGCTCGTGGAGCAGACTTCTCGCCAGGCGGCGGCGTGTACTTTCATCCTGTCGATTGGAATTCGTCGCCTTGAGGCCCTGAAAGCCCGGCACGCCCTCGTCCTGAAGGAATTCGTGTACCAGTCGGGGCACAATCGGTTGCCCTGGTCGAGGATAGCGAGAAATAGGCATGATGCTGGTGAATTTTACTGCAATTCGAACGAAGGTCCAAGTCCCAGTATAATCGACAAGACCAGCAAACTCACCCCACCTCTATCGGCTTTTCGGCATATCTGACCTGAAAGTGGACGGCGTCGGCGTCCCTCACGGCCGAAGATTATCATATTTGGTCATCGATAGATCGACGCGCGCGGACGCGCCGTGTGAGGGCGCGGTGGCTAACGGATCTTCACCAAGGGGGGCCAATGCGGAACTCGGTTGAACCGTTTGCTGCCAGCCGGCGTTTTACCGGCGCGATCGCCGGTTCGATCGTCGTCGGCTGCCTGGCAACACTCACGGGCTGGCTGATCGACAGCCCAATTTTGAAGAGCTTGCTGCCCGGACGGGTGGCGATGAATCCTTCCACCGCCTTGGCGCTGGTCGGCGCGGCCGTTTCCTTGGGTCTGACGGCAGCCGGACGTGCTCGGAATCTGGCGCGGCTGTCGGCCTCGGTGGTGGCCGCCCTCGGTGCGGCTTGCGTGGCCTGCTATTGGGCCGGCGTCGATTCGCGAATCGACCGCGTGCTGTTTGCTTCGGCGCTGGGCGACAACCGCATGGCCCCCAACACCGGGGTCTGCTTGTTCCTGGCCGGCACGGCGCTGCTGACGGTACCGCAGCCACGCGGTCGGCGAATCGCCGAGGCGTTAGGCTCGGCCCTGGCTTGCTGGTCGTTTTTGTCGGTCATCGGTTACCTCTTCGGATCGCGCTCCTTGTACGGCATCGGTGCGTATATCCCCATGGCCCTCAACACGGCCCTGCTGCTGCACCTGCTCGGGCTGGGAGTTGTACTGGCAGCCGGCCCGTCGTGGCTGGCATCGGTCATCGACACGAACACGCCCGGCGCGATCATCGCGCGGCGGCTGATGCCGGCGGCCGTGGCGGTGCCGTTGGTGTTCGGCTGGCTGCGGCTGAGGGGAGAGGCGGCGAAGCTTTACGACACCCAGTTTGGCGCGGCCCTGCTCGTAGTGGCGACGATTGTCGTATTGCTGAGCGTGGTCGTGTGGGCGGCGAAATCGGTCGATCGGGCGGTGGCCCACAGCGCCGCGGTGCAAGCGGCCTCACGCGCCCAAGAAATACAATACCGGCTGCTGGTCGCGGGCGTTCAGGACTACGCCATTTTCCTGCTCGACCCCGAGGGAAACGTCAGCACCTGGAACGAAGGCGCCCAACGCATCAAGAGATACAAGACCGCGGAGATCCTGGGGCGCCATTTCTCGCGTTTTTACCCGGCGGAAGACCTGGTGCATGGCAAGCCGTTGCGCGAGCTGGCCCAAGCGGTAAAGCAGGGCCGCGTGTGCGACGAAGGGTGGCGCGTGCGGGCCGACGGCACCAGGTTCTGGGCGAATACCGTGATTACCGCCATCTTCGACGACAACGGCAAGCTCACCGGCTTCTCCAAAATCACCCGCGACATGAGCGCCGAAAAAGACTACCAGCAGCGGCTGGCGGACCTGAACGACGATTTGGAGCGGCGCGTCGAGCTGCGCACCAGGGAACTGGCCGAAGCCAACCGCGATCTGGCGGAACAGAACCGCGAGAACGAGACGTTCGTTTACAGCGTGTCGCACGACCTGCGTTCGCCGCTGGTCAATTTGCAAGGTTTTAGCGCGGAGCTGGAGCTGACCTGCGGCGAGCTTGCCGAGACGCTGAGCGCCGCAGACGTGCCGGCGGCGGTGCGCGAGTGCGCCGCGAAACTGATCGATCCCGCAATGAAGGAGCCGATTCACTTTATCCGCACCGCCGTCACTCGGCTGAGCGCGATCATCGACGCCTTGCTGCGGCTGTCGCGCGCCGGCCGCGTCGAATTTCAGATCCGGGATGTGGATCTGAATGAAGTGGTGCAGCGCATCATCGACGCGATGCGCGCCACCCTGGCCGCGCGCGGCGCGGAGATCATCCTGCACCCCCTTCCGGCCGTTCGCGGCGACGCCACCGCTCTGGAGCAGGTGTTTGCCAACCTGATCGGCAATGCCGTCAACTACCTCGATCCGGCCCGGCAAGGGGAGATCGAAGTCGGCGTGTTCGAAGAGGCTCCCGCGACCGACAAGAACGGTCCGCCACTGTGGACCTGTTTCGTGCGCGACAGCGGTCTGGGGATTGCCGCCCCATGTCAAAACAAAGTGTTTCAGGCGTTTCAGCGGCTGCACCCGGCGGCGGCGCGGGGCGAGGGAATGGGGCTGACGATCGTGCGCCGGGTCGTCGAACGCCACGGTGGACGGATTTGGCTGGAATCCACCGAAAACGTGGGCAGCACGTTCTTTGTTTCGTTGCCGGCCGCGGACGCGAGCGGCCGGAATCCGACCTCGCAAGCCGGCCGCGGCGCGCCCGCATCGGAGAGTGCCGGTCAGACCATGAAGGCCACTCGGCAGGAAGGACTTTGTCATGCGCACTGAGCCACTGGTGATCCTTTTGGCGGAAGATGACGACGGTCATGCTCGGTTGGTCGAGCGGAACTTGCAGCGGGCCGGCATCACGAACCAGGTGGTCCGTGTCCGCGACGGACAACATGCCCTCGACTACGTGCGCCGCACGGGAGAACATTCCGGCCGCGATGCCGGCGCGCCCTTGCTGCTCTTGCTCGACATCAACATGCCGCGGGTCGACGGCGTGGAAGTGCTGCGCCAGGTCAAGGCCGAAGAAGCGACGTGCAAGATTCCGGCGATCATGCTGACCACCACCGACGATCCGCGTGAGGTGGAACGCTGCTATCAGCTCGGCTGCAGCGTGTACATCACCAAACCGGTCGAATACGAGGCCTTCGTCGAAGCCGTCAAGCGGTTGGGCCTGTTTTTGCAAGTCGTTCAAGTTCCACTCGAGGACGCGAAACTAGCGTAAAGGACAAGCCATGAGCGAAGAGCGCGAGATCGTGCTGATTGTCGACGACGACCCGGGCGTGGGCGCCCTGCAGCGGCGTGGTCTGGAACGCGCCGGGTTTCAAGTCGCCAGCGCCGAGACCGCTTCGGCGGCGATGGAGCACCTGCGCCGCGGCGGCGTCGAGCTGGTGGTGCTGGACTATCGCCTGTCCGGCGAGATGAACGGCCTGGAGTTCTACGCCGCCATGAAACACGCCGGCTACGATGTGCCGGTGATTATGGTGACCGGGTACAGCCAGGAATCGACCGTGGTAGAGGCCCTGCGGGCCGGGGTGCGCGATTTCGTCAGTAAATCGCCCAACTATCTCGACTATCTGTTGCAAGCGGTCGAGCGGTTGTTCCAGCAGTTGCGGATGCAACGCCAATTGGCCGAATCGCAGGCGCGGCTGGGCGCGGTGATCGGTTCTTCGATGGACGCCATTATCACCGCCGACGCCGGCGGAACGATTACGCTGTTCAACGCGGCGGCGGAGCGGATGTTCGACTGCGCGGCCGCGGAAGCGGTAGGCCAGCCGATCGCCAGGTTCAGCCCGGAGATGGCGGGTCTGCTGAAAGGGGCGGGGGTTGCTTCAGGGACCGCGACTCAAACCGCACCTGCCCTGCCGTATGAAATGCACGCCCAGCGGCTCAACGGCCAACCCTTTGCCATCGAGGCCTCGCTGTCGCAGGGCGACGCGAGCGGCAAGTCTTTTTATACGTTCATCGTGCGCGACGTCACCCAGCGCCAACGGGTCGCCACCGAGCTGCGGATGGCCAAGGAGGCCGCCGAAGCCGCCAACGTGGCCAAGAGCAGTTTCCTCGGCAACATGAGCCATGAGCTGCGGACCCCGATGACCGCCATCCTCGGCTTCACCGACTTGTTGCTCGACGGCGAACCGAACGTGAGCCGGGAGGAAGCGCTGGAGGTGATCAAACGCAATGGAAAGCACCTGCTGAAGATCATCGACGACCTGCTCGACATTTCCACGATCGAAGCCGGGCATTTGACCATCGAGCGCGTCCCCTGTTCGCCGGCGCAACTGCTCGTCGAGACGCACGCCCTGATGCAGGTCCGCAGCCAGGCAAAAGGGCTCTCGCTCACGATCGAGTGCCGCGACTCCCTGCCGCAACTCGTGTACGCCGACGCGACGCGGCTGAGGCAGATTCTGCTTAACCTCATCGGAAACGCGATCAAGTTCACCGAGTCGGGCGAAGTGCGAATCGTGGCCGAATACGACGCCGGCCGTCAGATACTGCACGTCGAGGTGAGCGATACGGGCATCGGCATGACCGAGCGGGAAATCGCCGGGCTGTTTCGTCCTTTTACGCAGGCCGACAGCACCATCACTCGCCGTTTCGGCGGCACGGGCCTGGGACTGACCATCAGCAAGCGGCTGGCCGTGCTGTTGGGCGGCGACGTTCATGTTCGGAGCAGTCCGGGCACGGGCAGCACGTTCCGGCTGAGCGTTCCCCTGCAGCCCATCCGAGCGGAACGGAGTACCCCTCGACCACAGCCCGAGGCCTGCCATCTGCTGGCGGACCGGCGGATCCTGTTGGTCGAAGATTCGCCCGACAGTCAGCGGTTGATCGCGTTCGTGCTCGCCAAGTGCGGCGCGGAGGTCGTGACGGTGGAGAACGGCCAGCTCGCCATCGACGCAGTTTTGGCCGCCAAGGAACGCGGCATCTCCTACGACCTGATTCTGATGGACATGCAGATGCCGGTCTTGGACGGCTATGAGGCGAGCCGCCGGCTGCGCGACTGCGGTCAAACCGAACCGATCATCGCTTTGACGGCGCACGCCATGAAAGGCGACCGGGAGAAATGCTTCGACGCCGGCTGCAACGATTATCTGACCAAGCCCGTCGACGTCGCCCTGCTGCGGGGCAAGTTAGGTGAATGGGCCCATCGTGGCTCGGTTGCCGTCGCGGCCAACTTTGCCGACGCCTCGGCGGGCGAATAGAGAAGGCTCACTCGATTTCATAAATTGGGCTGCGCGGGTCGTCAACACGACAGGGCGCATTCGCGGCCGTGCGTTTGCTGGCCATCGCCTTTTGCGAACCGCGCGATCGTCCCAACCAGCCGTCGCAGGTCAACCGGTTTTCCAAGATGTTCGTCGAAGCCCGCGTCCAGGCATTTGCAGCGGTCGTCGAGCGAAGTGAGCGCCGTAAAGGCGATGATCGGTCCGCAATACGCTTGGGCCCGCACCCGGCGCGTCGCCCCGACACCGTCCAGAACCGGCATCTGGATGTCCATGAGAACCACGTCGAATGCGTTGCCGAGCTGCGCGGCTGCGAGAATCTGCTCGGCGCCGCTCTGGCCGTTCGATGCCAGGCTGACCGTGGCGCCCGCACTTTGCAGTACGGTGATCACGAGCTTCTGAATATCGGGGCAGTCGTCGCACAGCAACACAGTGCAACCTTCGAGACGCCGTTTGTCGAGCATGGTTTCCTCTTGTCAGCGACGGTTTCACCGGCACGCTTGTCCCACCTCACGGCAAGCCGCGTGCCGGAAAGTGCGCCGTCATAAAGCTGACGAATGCGCAAGTCGAATGGATGTGATAACCGGAGCGACCCGGCCGATCGCGCAGACCGTGCCGCGCGACGGCAAGTGCGCTGTGCGAAACCGCCCGCTCAAGCGCAGTACCCGCACACGGACACGGCGCGCGAGGAAAGCGTCGCGGGTTTGTTCGCCGGGCTGGCGTAATCTAGGCTCGATAGGGACACCAAATCACGAACGACCAAGCGGCCAGCATGCGGCAAACGACGGCGGCGGAGATGAACGATCCGAGGTACCGCTTTGCGGTCCTCTATATCGGCGACTGCGATGAGCGGTTCGACCGAGCGGCATCGGCCCTCGAAGCATCGCGCCGTCTGCGCTTCGAGGTCAGCCGGCTAGGCGCGGCGGAGGCCACGCCGTCGCTGCTCGACTCTCGCCAAGACGAAGCCTGGCTGATCGATGCGGTCGACGATTGCGGCGTCGCGCGGCGGTTGATCGAGGAGACCGATAACGATTCGCAACGTCCGGCGCGCATCGCGCTGGTGCGCGCCGAGCGCGGCGAGGAACCGTTTGGCGACGCCACGCTCGACATCGCCCAATTGCAAACCGAGACCATCGAGCGGTCGCTGTCGGAGGCCCTCCGCCGCCGCCGGGAGCATCGCGTCTGTCTGGAACGACAAGCCAGCGCCCAGCTTCAGCCGCCGCAGGCCGACGGACAGTTCACGATGAATGCCGAGGGCATCATCGAGTCTGCCACGCCGGCCGCCGAGAGACTCCTTGGTTTCCCCCCGAACGGCCTGTGCGGCCGCGCCGCACGCGAGCTGGCACCGGGCATCGGCAACTTTCCCGCCGACGCCTACCTCTCGGCCGACCACCAGCGGACCGGTTCGCGGCTGGGCCTGGATGTCTGGCTCCGCTGCCGCGACGGCAAGGCCATCCCCGTCAACCTGCTGCTCTGCCGGCGGACGTTGCCCGACGGCCGGCAGCGAACGGTGGCCACGCTCAGCGACCTGAGAGAAGCGAAACAAAGCGAGAGCCAGTTGCGGCAATCGCAACGCTTTCTGCAAGCGACGCTCAACTCGCTCTCCGCGCGGATTGCCATTCTCGACGATCGCGGCGTGATCATCGCCGTCAACGAGGCCTGGCGGACCTTCGCCGACGCCCAGCCCGATTGGCGCCAGTCGGCCTTGGTGGGCGCCAATTATCTCGACGCCTGCGCGCTGGGCACCGCCGACTGCGGACGCGAAGGCGCCCAGGCCGCCGACGGCGTGCGGCAGCTCCTCGGCGGCCAACGGCGCGAGTTTCACCTGCAATATCCTTTCGCGGGACCGTCGGGCACGCGCTGGTTCGTCATGACGGCCACCCGTTTTCCCGACGATGGGCCGCTGTGCGTGGTGGTGGCCCACGAAGACGTCACGGAACGCACTCGCTTGCAGGCCCAGCTCTTGCAGGCCCAGAAGCTCGAATCGATCGGTCAGCTTGCGGCCGGAATTGCGCACGAGATCAATACGCCCACCCAATACATCGGCGACAATAACCGCTTTTTGCAGGACGCCTTCCGCGACCTCGACGGCCTGTTGACGGAAGTCAAACGGCTTGCCAAGCTGCCGGATGCTGCGGGCCGGTGCGGCGCTTTGGCCCAGCTCGCCGCGCGGGCCGACTTGGACTACTTGCTCGACGAGATCCCCAAGGCCATTTGCCAATCGCTGGAGGGCATCGACCGGGTGGCCGGCATCGTGCGGGCGATGAAAGAATTCGCGCATCCGGGCACGCCCGAAAAAACGCCGGTCGACCTGAATCGCGCCATCCAAAGTACGCTGACTGTGGCCCGCAACGAGTGGAAATACGTGGCCGACCTGGTGACCGAGCTGGACGACCACCTGCCGCCGGTGCCTTGCTTGCCCGGCGAAATCAACCAGGTGGTGCTCAACCTCGTGGTCAACGCGGCCCATGCGATCGGCGACGTGGTGTCGGCGGGCAAGTTCTCGAAGGGCCAAATCCGGGTGGCCACGCGGGCCGACGGCGACTTCGTCGAAATCCGCGTCTCGGACAACGGCACCGGAATTCCGCCGGAGATCCATCGCAAAATCTTCGATCCTTTCTTCAGCACGAAAGGAGTCGGCAAGGGCACCGGGCAAGGGCTGGCGATCTCGCACGCCGTGGTCGTCGAAAAGCACGGCGGCACGATCGCTTTCGAGACGGCATTGGGACGCGGAACGACCTTCATCGTTCGGCTGCCGCTGCAGACGGGCCAGGACGACGAGGGTTCAGGGTTCAGATGAGGGATGAGGGATGAGGGATGAGAGATGAGAGATGAGAGATGAGAGTACGCTTCGCCCACTCAAGACCCGAACACTCGGCACCAAAAACCTGAACCCTGAACCCTGAACCCTGAACGCTCATGAAGCGCATCTTGTTTGTGGACGATGAACCGAGCGTGCTCGATGGCCTTCGCCGCATGCTCCGCGCCTGGCGCGGCGAATGGGAACCGGCATTCGCCGCCGGCGGCAGCGAGGCCCTGGCCCTCTTGGCCGAGCGGCCGTTCGACGTGGTCGTCTCCGACATGCGCATGCCCGGCATGGACGGCGCGCAGTTGCTCGACGAGGTGACGCGGCGTTATCCGTCCATCGTGCGGATTATTCTTTCCGGCCAGGCGGACCGCGAGAGCGTGCTGCGTTGCATCGGTCCGACGCACCAGTATCTGTCGAAACCGTGCGGCGCGGCCGAGCTCAGGGCAACCATCGAGCGCGCGTTGGCTCTGCGACAATGGCTGGACGAGCCGACGATTCAACACGTGATCGCCAACGTCTCGTCGCTGCCCGGCCTGCCGGCGCTCTATACCGAGCTGGTGGCCGAGCTGCAATCGCCCGACTGCTCGCTGGCACGCATCGGCGAGATCATCGGTCGCGACGTGGCGATGACCGCCAAGATCATGCAGCTCGTCAACTCATCCTATTTCGGCTTGCGGCAGCGCGTGGGCACGCCGCAGCAGGCGGCCGCCGCGCTGGGTACCGAAGTGTTGCGGGCGTTGGTGCTGTCGATCAAGGCTTTCTCGCACGAGGATCAGATCAAGCTGCCCGGCTTTGACATCGAGCGGCTCTTCGAGCACAGTCTGGCGGTGGGCGCCACAGCCAGGGCGCTGGCCCGCCTGAGCGGCGGCGCCACGGCGCTGGTCAACGATTCCTTCGTGGCCGGCGTGCTGCACGACGTGGGCAAGCTGGCGCTGGCGCGCAGTCTGCCCGAGCGTTACGCAAAGGTGCTCGCCCTGGCCGATAACGAAGGGTTGCCTCGCTGCGTGGCCGAGACGGAGATCCTCGGTTGCTCGCACGCCGAAGTGGGCGCGTATCTTCTGGGGCTGTGGGGCTTGCCCGACGCGCTCATCGAAGCGGTGGCCTTTCATCACCAGCCTCGCCGCTGTGGCCGCCAGATGGTGGGCGCCGCGGCCACCGTGCATCTGGCCAACGGTTGGGAGCACGAGCGAACGGCCGGCGACGGCGAGCCGTTCCTGCCGGTCGATCAAGAGTATGTCGCGGCCGTCGGCTGGGCCGAAAAGCTCGGCCATTGGCGCGAGGTGCTGAAGCTGCCGTAACGGTAGGGTGGGACCAGCGAGCTTGCGAGCGCCGGCCCACCATCGCCGTAATTTTGGATTTTCGATTTTGGATTTTGGATTGTTCGTAATCCAAAATCTAAAATCCAAAATCCAAAATAGTGGTGGGCCGGCGCTCGCAAGCGCGCTCCCACCCTACCAAATGAAGAAACCCGAGGGGAATCCTGCAATGGACGAGCCAATCCTGTTTGTCGACGATGATCCGAACCTGCTGTCGGCCGTGGCCCGCGGTCTGCGGGCACGCTTTCAACTTGAAACGGCCCTCGGCCCGGAACAAGGTCTGGAGTTGGTTCAAGCACGCGGCCCGCACCAGTCCTTTGCGGTCGTAGTCGCCGACATGCAGATGCCGGGTATGAACGGCGTGGAGCTGCTGCGGCGGGTCGCGGAGATCGCCCCCTTGAGCGTGCGGATCATGCTCACCGGCCAGGCCGACCAGCAGACGGCCATCGACGCCATCAACCAGGGGAGCATCTTTCGCTTTCTCACCAAGCCGTGCGGTCAGGAGTTGCTGGCCGGCACCTTGACGGCGGGCCTGGAGCAATATCGCCTGTTGACGGCCGAGAAGGAGCTGCTGGTCAAGACGCTCAGCGGCAGCGTGCGGTTATTGGCCGACATGCTGGCCCTGGCCAAGCCGAAGGCCTTCAGCCGCGCGGCCCGCGTCCGCAAGCTGGTGCAAGACATCGCCGCGCAGCATGGCATCGAGCCTGCCTGGCCGCTGGAGATCGGCGCGATGCTCTCGCACCTGGGCTGCGTGACTCTGCCGGAGACCGTTTTGGAAAAAGTCTGCGCCGGCCAGTCGCTCGGCCTGCGCGAGACGGCGCTCTTCTATTCGCACCCGCGCGTCGGCGCCGAGCTGCTCGGCAACATTCCGCGGCTGGCGCCGGTGGCCGAGATCGTCGCCTATCAAGAGAAGCACTTCGACGGGGCGGGCCCGCCCGACGACGGCCGTTCGGGCGAAGACATTCCGCTGGGCGCCCGCGTCTTGAAGCTGGCACTCGATTTCGACGTCTTGCGGGCGTCGGGCGAGAACCAGGGCCAGGCGCTCGCCGAGCTGCACCGGCGCAAGGGTTGGTATGATCCCGCGGTGCTGGAAACGTTGGCGCGGCTCTTCAATTGCGAGATTTGTTACGAGTCGCGCACGGTGCTGCTCAGCCAGCTCGAAGAAGGGATGTTGCTCGATCAGCACGTTCTGTCGAGCGAGGGCGACATTCTGGTGACCCGCGGGCAGGAAGTTTCGCTGGCGCTCATACAACGCCTCCGCAACTATGCCCAGGCGGTGCGCGGCGTCCAACAGCCAATTTCCGTGCTGATGCCCATTCGCGTAACAGAAACCAGCGCTGGCATTGCCGGCGGAACGCAGTAAAATGAGAGGAACGGAGTCGCGGGAATCTCATCTTTGTCTTTGGAGAAGTGCCTTGGGCACACATTCGATTCGCAAAAGGCGTTGGCCGTGCCTTGGCGGTGATTTCTTGGCTGTCCTGCTGAGCTGGGTTGTTCGGCGGCGTGATCGCCCGGCGTAATCGGCAACGTAAACGGTGAGGAGGACGGCTAACGGGGTCCAAACAATTTATACTTCACGCGGCCCAGAATGAGACATCGGCGGTGGCTGGGGCAGAGCCTGGCCAGGTGGAGGCTGGCACTCCGTTCATCTCGACGGCCAGGCGATGCCCCGGTTGGGCGCACCGGGGCATCGCTTGGCCTACAGCGCGCTGCTTGCTGACAACGCCGGCACCGATCATGGCCATTTCGCCCCCCTTTTGAGACGTGGTAACGGTTACCACCTGACATCGAATTGACGACACGAACGCACGGCTGACGCCGCGCATTTCGGCGTCTAAATTCATGGCACCGGTCGCTGAGTGGCTCAATTTGTCAGCGGGCCGCTAGCGCTGTTTGGGCGCCAGGCTCATGTGCGGGCTGCACCAGCCAACGAGAAAGTCCATCACTTCCAGGACGACATCCTCGTCGCTGTCGCGGCCCGCCTCGCGCAAAGCTTGACGGTTTTTGTCGAAGAAGCCGAGAATGGAGTCGCGCTGCTGACCGTCGCGTTGCATCGTTATTGCGAGCGCTCGCAATTGTTCGAGTGGCCTGGGTGCCCGAAGGGCCTCCTCTAATCTCACGTCAACGGACATACCACCGTTCTCCCTTCACGGAACTTGTCGCCACAGCGTCTGCGTCGCTGCAATCGCGTTTTGAAAATCGTCGAGAGTCATCGGTTTACTCGGCTCGATCAGGCCGTGGGTCGTCGTGCTTGGATCCGGTCGATAAACCAGATTCGATCCGAGCAAGCTGCTGTCGATCACCCACACTGGGTCTTTTCCCGTCCCTCCCAACTGTTGCGGACGCCGAAAATAAGGCAAATTCGCCGCCTGACCGGGGCTTACTGACAAGCCACCCAGACCCGGTTGAACAAGATCCCCAGGCAACGTGGCGAGCACGTCGGTACCCGGACGCACGCCAAGCGCTCGCGCATGGGGGCCGACGTCGGGCAAGCCGCTTTTGTTCTTGCGCATCGCCCTGAACAGGCTCGCCATCCGGATGTCCTGAGTATAATCCGCAGAACAGGATGACGGAAGCCGCAACTCCTGTCAAACTCTGCGGCAGGCCCGAAAGCCTGACTCAGGGGCTGGGCAGGAAGAAACGAAAATGACGGGCAGAACTTTCTTGGAATTCGAGGCCGGCGTTTCGCGTATTACTGGTAACGGCAAAAAGAAAGAAAACGGCCGGCGACCGCTTTTCCCTTGCCGACCGATCAGGCTCCCACGCCTGACGTATTGGTCTTCGCTTGGCTTGCCGGCGGACGCGGAACGCCCGATCAACTGTCAGAATCCGACAGTTGGCCCAATGGTGGGGTTCCCTCCGCGTTCTCGACGAACAGAAACCGGTGCTGGCATTGCCAGCGAAACGCCGTAAAATGAGAGGAGTTGACTCGGCGGAATCTCATCTTTGTCTTGGAGAAGTGCCTTGGGCATACCTTCGATTCGCAACCGCAGTGGCGTTGCGCTGGCGGTGATTTCTTGGCTATCGTGCTTTGCGATGGCACCGTTGTTTGCCGCCGACGTTCGCCTGCCGGCGAACGCCGGCGAGAGGGCCGACGCCGACCAGATCGCCATACTGGTGCGCGAACTGGGGGCCAACAGGTTCATCGTCCGCCAACACGCGCAACGGGCGTTGGTCGAAATCGGCTTGCCCGCCAAAGCGGCGCTGGAGACGGCGGTCCACGATCCCGACGGCGAGGTGCGTCAGCGCGCCAGGCAGGCCTTGGCCGCCATCGCGGACGTCGACTTTCACGCACGCCTCGGAGCGTTTCTTGCCGACTTGGACCCGGACCACCACTACGGCCTGGCGGGCTGGCAGCGTTACCGCTCGCTGTCGGGTGAAAGTCCCGCCGCGCGACGGCTGTTTGCCGATATGCAGCGGGCCGAACGAGAGCTGCTCGAAGCCGTGGCGAATGCGCCCGCGCAGGCCGGCGCCCTGCTCGACGCGCGATGCCAGCAGGTCGAAAACGGCATCGCCGGCGACCCGTTCAAACAGTCGCACCTCTCGCTGGCAACCATGTCGGCACTGCTTTTCGCGGGTGGCAACCCCGAAGTGCCGGTTTCTGCGCACGCGGGCGGCAGCCTTTTCAGCTTCGGCAGCCAGGCCGCGTTGGCGCAGGCGATGCACGCTCGGCCACCTTCGCCGGTGCGGCCGCTGGTGGCCGCCTGGGTGGGCCGATCGTTCGAGATTGATTCACTCACTTCCTATCGCAACCAACTGTTGGCCATGCAGTACCACCTGAAAGAGGCCGTGGCCCCGGCGCTCAAGTTGATTCAGCCGCCCGGCGGCCGACCGGAGTGGGAACACTTCGCCATCTTGGCCATTGCCAAGCTGGGCGGCCAAGAGCATGTGGCGGCGCTGGAACCTCTGCTGAACGACGAACGCACCATTGACGCCTCCGATCGCGGTGGTCAGAAGTCGGACGCGGAAATCCGCGACGTGGCGCTGGCCGCGATGCTGCACCTCACCGGGCAAAAGTTGTCGGACTACGGCTTCCAGCACGCAAAGGCGAATCCCACGCTCTTGTGGAATGCCACTTCGCTTGGTTTCAACGATCCCGCGGCCCGCGAAGAGGCCTTGAAAAAATGGCGTGCCTGGGCCGAAAAGCATCTCAAGTAGGGTAGGACCGGCGAGCTTGCGAGCGACGGCCCACCGATTCGAGGCGTCAGGTTTCAGGCGTCAGGCGTCAGGACAAACAACCTGACGCTTGACTTCGGTGGGCCGTCGCTCGCAAGCTCGCTGGTCCCACCCTACGGCTTTTTTGATGTGGCACTCCATGCACGAAGAACCGCTTTCCGCCCCCGGCTATCCAACCACGCGTCTGCGGCGATTGCGCTACGACGCGCGCATCCGCGATCTGGTGCGCGGCGTGCGATTGTCGCCCGCCACGCTGGTGCAGCCGCTCTTCGTGCGGCGCGGCAGCGGCGTCCAACACGAGATCGCGTCGATGCCCGGCCAGTATCAGTGGTCGCTCGATCTCGTCGTCGAAGAAGCGGCGCGGCTGGCCGAACTGAAACTGGGCGGCGTCATCTTGTTTGGCATTCCCGACGAGAAGGACGCGACCGGAAGCGACGCCTGTTGCGACGAGGGAATCATTCAAGACGCCGTGCGCGCGGTCAAGGCCGCCGCGCCCGGCCTGCTGGTGATGACCGACGTCTGCTTTTGCGAATACACCGATCACGGGCATTGCGGCGTGCTCTACGAGCGGCAGGGACTGGTCGACGTCGACAACGACGCCACGCTCGAACTGTTGTCCCGGCAGGCCGTCAGCCACGCGCGTGCCGGCAGCGACCTGGTCGCGCCCAGCGGCATGATGGATGGCATGGTGGCGGCCATTCGCCGCGGCCTCGACGACGCCGGTTTCACGCATCTGCCGATCATGAGCTATTCCGCCAAGTATGCGAGCGCGTTTTACGGGCCGTTTCGCGACGCGGCGGAAAGTGCTCCGCAGTTCGGCGACCGCCGCGGCTATCAAATGGACCCCGCCACGACCGCCGGCCAGGCATTGCGCGAGGTCGAGCTCGATCTGGCCGAGGGTGCCGACATGATCATGGTCAAGCCGGCGCTGGCCTATCTCGACGTTATCTCCGCCGTGCGGCAGCGTTTTGCCGGCGTACCGTTGGCGGCGTATAACGTGTCGGGCGAATACAGCATGGTGAAAGCGGCCGCCGCCCGTGGCTGGCTGAACGAGCGGCAGACCGTGCTCGAATCGCTCATCGCGATGCACCGCGCCGGCGCGGACATCATTCTTTCCTATTGGGCGCAGGACGTAGCGCAGTGGCTGAAGGATGAGTCGTAGGGTGGGACCAGCGAGCTTGCGAGCGCCGGCCCACCATAATCGACGTCCCTAACGGTGGGCCGGCGCTCGCAAGCTCGCTGCTCCCACCCTACGCGAAGGATACACCACAATGACCACACCACGCGACCGTAGCCATCGGGCATTTTTCCGAGCAAAGCAACTTATTCCCGGCGGAGTGAACAGCCCGGCGCGGGCCTTCGGCGGCGTCGGCGGCGAGCCACTGTTCATCGCTCGCGGCGAGGGAGCATACCTGGTCGATATCGACGGCAACCGCTATCTCGACTACATCGGATCGTGGGGGCCGATGATCCTGGGCCATGCCCATCCGCGCGTCACCGCGGCGCTGGAAGAAGCGGTCCGCCGCGGTACGAGCTTCGGCGCGCCGACCGAGGCCGAAAGCGAGTTGGCCGAGTTGATCGTCGAGGCCGTGCCCTCGGTCGAAAAAGTGCGGCTTGTCAACTCCGGCACCGAAGCCACGATGAGCGCCATTCGTTTGGCCCGCGGCTATACGGGCCGGGAGATCATCGTCAAGTTCGCCGGCAACTACCACGGCCACGTCGATAGCCTGTTGGTGGCCGCCGGCAGCTCGGCCGCGACCCTGGCCGTGCCCAATTCGCCCGGCGTCACGCGCGGCACGACGCAAGACACGCTGGTGCTGGAATACAACGATTGCCAAGCTTTGCGGCGTGCCTTTGCCGAGCATGGCCCGCGAATTGCGGGCGTGATCGTGGAGCCGGTCGTAGGCAACATGGGCTGCGTCATTCCGGCCCACGAGTTCCTCCATGCCTTGCGCGAGGAGGCGAGTCAGGCCGGCGCCTTGTTGATCTTCGACGAGGTGATGACCGGTTTTCGCGTGGCGTACGGCGGAGCCCAGTCGCTCTTTAACGTTTTGCCCGACCTGACGACGCTGGGCAAAATTGTCGGCGGAGGTTTGCCGGTCGGCGCCTATGGCGGCCGGGCCGAGATCATGGACCACATCTTGCCCACGGGCAAGGTCTTTCAGGCTGGCACGCTTTCCGGCAATCCGCTGGCGACCGCGGCGGGCATTGCCACGCTCAAAGAGCTGCGCGACAACCCGCCCTACGAACGGCTGGAAAGTCTCGGTGCGAAGCTCGAAACGGGCCTGGTGGCGGCCGCGCGGGACGCCGGCTTGCCGCACTCGGCGGCCCGCGTCGGCAGCATGCTCACGCTGTTTTTCCACGCCGGGCCGGTAACGAGTTGGACCGAGGCCAGCCATTGCGACACCCCGCGTTTCGCCCGATATTTCTGGGGGATGCTCGAACGGGGCTTCTACCTGCCTTGCAGCCAGTTTGAGGCCCTCTTCCTGTCCGCCGCCCACACCGACGCCGACGTCACGCACACCATCGACGCCGCGCATGAGGCACTGCGGACGGTTGCCCGCACTCCGTGATGGGGTATTCGGGCGAACTGCTCGAAGAACGAAAAACTTCACTTCTTGCCCGACGCGGCCAAAAGCCGTACATTGCCCACGTCTTTCGCTGTCAAGCAAAAATGTACTCGCCCGCCCCTGATGCAACCGCTCAAGTTCAACGAAGAGTTCGCCACGGTTTACGACGCGGCCGCCGGGCTGGCCAAAAGCTCCGGCGCGCATGCCGTCTTGCTGCTGCTCGACGGCCCCACCGATTGGCAGCAGTTGCGGCAACATGCCGCCGGTGAGCGAGTCATCGTGGCCGCCGACACGCCCGAGCAGCTTGCCGGAGCCCATGCCGCCGGGCTGTTGCCCGTGGTGCTCGATATGGCTGAAAGCCCCGTCTACGACAAGCTTTCGCAGGCCCTGTTGGAGGCGGTGGCCGACGAATTCGTGCGGCCCGGAGCGCGGGTGGTGGCCGTCTATAGCGGTTTCGAGGCGCGGGCACTCGATTCGATCAGCGTGATCGACCTGGGCGACCATTTGGGCCGCCTGACCGTTCGCGACCTGCAGCAGCTCGAAACGCGGGTGCCGCTCGATACCTTGCAAACGGTGGTGAACCTGGCCCTGGAGATTGGCCGCGAGGGACGCGAAGGCAAGCCGGTCGGCACCATGTTCGTGGTGGGCGACACGGTCAAGGTCCGCAAGATGTGCCGTTCGGCCGGCTTCGATCCGGTCAAGGGTTACAGCCGCAAAGAGCGAAACCTGAAGAGTGCCCGTGTGCGCGAGGCGATCAAGGAGATTGCCCAAATGGATGGTGCCATCGTCGTGGCGGCCGACGGCACGGTGGAGCTGTCGTCACAATATATCGACGCGCCCGCGACGAACATTACGCTGGCCAAAGGTTTGGGCGCTCGGCATTGGGCCGCGGCCTCCATCAGTCGGGCAACCAAGGCGGTGGCGGTGGCCGTGAGCGAGTCGAACGGGACGGTGCGGATTTTTCAGAACGGCGAAGTCGTGCTGCGCATCGAGCCGTTCCGACGGCCGATGAAGTGGCGCGAGTTCGAGTATGAGCCACCCGGGGAGTAGGTGAGGGTTCAGGGTTCAGGCGCGCCACCTAGAAATCGTTCGAACTCGGCGATGCGCGCTTCCAAGGCGCGTACGCGGCGCTCGAGTCGCTCGACGCGCTGGCGATCGGTAAGCGACTCGTCCGTCGACTCAGGCGGTTCGGGGTCTGCCAGGGGGGCCGCTGGGACCGCGGGCATGATTTCGGCCAGCCGCAGGTTGCGCTGGATGAGTTTGCCACGGCTGTAATAGTCGATCTTCACTTCTTGGCCGGGACGCGCGCGGGCGATGATCCGTTTCAAGTCGTCGGGGTTGTCGACTTCCTGGCCGTCGACGGCGACGATGATCGCCTTCAGCGGGATGCCCGCCGCCGCGGCGGGCGATCCCGCGGCCACCCGCGACACGACCGCCCCTCGCGCCACCGGCGCGCCGGCGGCGGTGGCCGCTTGAACGTCGCACTCTTCGACGCGTACCCCGAGCTGCACCCTGCGCAGCGGCTGGGGCTCGCCACTAATGGGGCCAAATTTCGCAAAGCGCCGCGCGCCTGGCGGCGGCCGTGGGCCGAGCGTCACCTCGATGTCCTGGGGTTTGCCATGCCGCTCGATCGTGATCCGCAACGTCTTGCCCACGGGCTGGCCTGCCACGGCTGCCGCGAAGTCGTCCAGCGTGCGGACCGGCTTGTCGCCGATTTTCGTCACCAGGTCGCCCGCTTCCAGGCCGCTCTTTTCGGCCGGGCTGCCCTCATGCACCTCCAGCAACTCGACGCCTTGCCCCTTGGCCGCCGGATCGTCGGCGACGACGCCCAAATAACCGATGTCGGCGTCATCGGCCGCGGCGCCCTCTTGCTGCGCCAGTTCGCGCACGCGGCGTTCCAAGCGGTCGACGGCCGGCTGGGCCAGGGCGTCGCAAGCCGCAAAAGACCAACTGGCTAGAATTCCGAACGTGACGAGCGGCCGGTTCATGTTTCGATTTTTCCTGGGCCTTTCTGCAAGTGTAAGCTTATGTCATCCCTCGCTACGGTGAGACTTTTCGTATGCGATGCCGTCCCGGCTCAACGACCACGAAGGATTCGGCCAACCGGTCGAATCACCTGGCACCGCCGACGTCGATCATGGCAACTCTCTCCAACATCATAACGCCCTGCCATGCGGCAGTCACGACGGGATCCGAGGATTCCGTTGGGGGAGCACAAAGACTCGCCCGTGGCTGGCCTGAACTCCTGCCGTTTCACGTATCCTGAACCCTCCTATGGTGCGCCGCCACGCTCCGCGGTATCTTCCACACATGCTCCTTGCCAGCAGCGACCGATTCGACATCGGCCCGCCTCCCGCCGATTTGCAGCGCGCCGCCTTGGAATGGGCGTTCGAGTCGATTGGCGTTCCGCAGCGCGGCTCGCTGGTCGAACAAACGCTCACCGCCGCCGCACGCGGCGAGCGGTCGCTCGACGGACTTCTGGCTGCCTGGCGCGAACACCGCGTGCTGGGGGCAGTGTGGTCTGAGATTCAACCAGGCGACTCCGCCGCGGTCTGGCCGCCGCAAACCTCGAGCGAGGCGCCGCCAGCCTTGGCCGACGAGCTGCTCGAACGGGCACTCGATCGATTGGCCTCGAAGAAAGTGACGATGGTGCAAAGCTTGCTTCTCACCGACGCGGGCATCGACGCCGCGCGGTTTCGCCGTGCGGGCTTCGACCACCCCTGCGATCTGCTCTATCTGGCCAGCTCGCGGCCGCAGTTTCCCACGGCGCCCAGCGGTGCGGATTTGCAGTTTGCGCCGATCGTGCCGTCCGCGCTCGATGAATTGGCGGGCCTGATCGAGAAGACGTATCAGCAGACGCTCGACTGCCCGGCGCTCAACGGACACCAAGATTGTCGGCAGGTCGTCGCGGGCTACCGGGCCACCTGCCGAGACGACCTGCGAAATTGGTTTACGGTGCGGCACAACGACGAGGCCGCCGGCTGCCTGTTGCTGGCCGACCATGCCCGCTCGCAAAGCTGGGAGTTGATCTACATGGGCCTGGTGCCTGTCGCCCGTGGCCGCGGCTGGGGAATCGAGTTGGTCCGGCAAGCCCAGTGGCTGGTGCGGCAGCAGGGCGGCGAACGTCTCTTGCTGGCGGTCGACGCGGCCAACTCGCCGGCCTTGCGGATTTATGCGGCCGCCGGTTTCATGACCTGCGACCGCCGCTCGGTGTTTTTGAAATTCCTGTCGCGATCAACGGAGGATGGGCCTCCCGGCCCGTCGAGTCGCACGGTGACGGCATAGTGCTTTGTCAGTCGTCGATGGATGGCGGTCGGTGGCTGGGGCAGAGCTTGGCCGCTACCACCGCGACCTTTAGGATACGCTCTGCGGCCAAGCGATGCCGGTTTGACGTGCCGGGGCATCGCTTGGCCGCAGCGCGTGTCCTCAGACCGGGCCGACTCTGGCCAAGCTCTGCCCCAGCCACCGCCCCACAACTCGTTGATGTGATGACGGTTGCGGAGCCCGCGCAAATCGCCCGCCCCGCGGTGCCGACACGTTATCCACTCGGGCGAGTCGAGCGGCAAAATTTTTTCTTCATCGCCTGCGCCGCCGCGCCGCGCTCGTTTGCCGAAGAAACCCGGCGTTGCGGCCGCGATGCTGGCCGCGGGGGTTGGCCACCCTGTCGGGGCGCTTTGACAGGAGTGCTAGCAGCCTTACAATCGACGCCTCGGGTGACATCAACAACCTACTTCGGCGTTGGTTTTCCAACGCCGCGTGTCCAGCGACAACCACTCACGGACCGACGTTGGCTGTGACGGGGAAACGCGCGCCGATCGCGCGGCTGGAGACGACACTGCGCTGAGGATTCAGGAAGTGACAAGGGACGATATGGAGATCGGGTCGGCGCTGCGCCTTGCGCTGGCCGACCAGGTGGGACAAGATCGCTTCGATCTTTGGTTCGGCAATCACACGTGTCTCGACTACGACAACGAGACCGTGACCGTGCGCGTTCCCAACCAGTTCTACCAGGACTGGCTGCGCACGAATTTCAGGCGCCAGATCGAGGCCTCCTGCCACGCGGCGCTGGGCAAGGTGGTGCCCGTGCGGTTCCACATCGACCCCGGCCTTGAGCACAAGCCGCCGGTGCCGACCGCGCCGCCTTGCACGACCGCGCCGACGGCCTGCGGCGCGGTCGCCAAGCTCGCGCCGGCGGAACCGGCCGCGGTTCACCGCCGCCGCATGGCGACGCTCGATTCGTTCGTCGTCGGGCCCTCGAACCAACTTGCCTGGGTCGCCGCGCAGACCACCGCCAGCCGTTTGGGCGCCTCGTCGCCGCTGGTGCTGCACGGCCCGACCAGCGTCGGCAAGACGCATCTGCTCGAAGGAGTCGTGAGCGAAGTGCGGCGGCTGCGCAGCGGAGCGCAGGCCGTGTACCTCTCGGCCGAGCAGTTCACGACGCTCTTTCTCGAAGCGCTGCACGGACGCGGACTGCCCTTGTTCCGCCGCAAATACCGGGGCCTCGACCTGTTGATCGTCGACGACATCCAGTTCCTCGTCGGCAAGCGGGCCACGCTCGCCGAGCTGCTGCACACGATCGACGTTTTCATCCGCGAGGGGCGGCAGCTTGTCTTTGCCGCCGACCGCCCGCCCTGCGAGCTGGGCGACCTCGGCCAGGACTTCACGACGCGGTTGCAAAGCGGCCTGGTGTGTGACATCGGGCCGCCCGAATACGAGACGCGGGTGGGAATTGTGCGGCGGCTGGCCGAGCGGATGGGACTCGATCTGCCGGAAGAAGTGCGGCACTTTGTGGCGACGCGCATCACGACGCACGCGCGCGAGCTGTCTGGGGCGCTGAACCGGCTCGACGCCACCAGCCGCGCCCTGGGTCAGCCGATGAGTCTGGCGTTGGCCGAGCAGACCTTGGCCGATGTTCGCCGCCAGACGCGCAGCGTGCGGCTGGGCGATATCAACAAGGCGGTTTGCGACGTGTTCGGGCTGGAGCCGCAAATGCTGCAATCGGAGGCCAAGGCCAAGCAGGTCAGCCATCCGCGGATGCTGGCCATGTGGTTGGCCCGACGCTATACGCGGGCGGCCTTGAGCGAGATTGGCAGTTACTTCGGCGGCCGCAGCCACAGCACGGTCATCTCGGCGAACAAGAAGGTGCGCGGCTGGATGGAGTCGCATTTGCCGATGGAACTGGCCGACGGCGAATGCACGGTCGACGAGGCGGTCCGCCGCGTGGAACAAGCGCTGCGGGCAAGTTGATCCATTTTGGATTTTCGATTTTGGATTTTGGATTGGGTCCTGCGCTGCTCTAATCCAAAATCCAAAATCGAAAATCCAAAATGCCCGACGACGTTCCCCAGTGGCGACTCCCCAGCGGCATCACGCTGGGACTCTGGCAGTATGCGCACGCCGACCATATTGCCTACCGCTACGACGATTACTTCGCCCAAAACAGCCTGTTCGAGTTCGATGAGGCCGTGCTGTCGCGCCACCTTTCCCGGCCCGGCCTGCTGGTCGATCTGGGCTGCGGCACGGGCAGGCTGCTGGTGCCGTTCGCCCGGCGCGGCTTTCGCGGGCTGGCAGTCGATCTATCGATGCCGATGCTCGACGTGGTGGGCCAAAAGGCGCGTGAAGAGTCGCTGGCCATCGACCGTTTGCGGGCCAATCTGACCGAACTGGGCTGCCTGCGCGACGCGGTGGCCGACTATGCCATTTGCATGTTCAGCACGTTGGGCATGGTCCGCGGCCGGCAGAACCGCCTGCGCGTATTGGGTCATGCCCGTCGCATTCTTAAACCCGGCGGCAAGTTCGCGCTGCACGTTCACAACCGCTGGTATAACCTGTTCGACCCGCAAGGCCGGGCATGGCTGGCGCGAAACCTGTTCGGTTCGCTCGTGCGGCGCGACCAGGAGCCGGGCGACAAGTTCTTCGACTATCGAGGCATTCCGAACATGTTTCTGCACGTCTTCACACGTCGGGAATTGAAGACCGATCTTTTGGCCGCCGGTTTTCGCATCGTCGAGTTCATCGCGCTCGACACCCAGCGGCGTCACGCGCTGCGGCGGCCGTGGCTCTTCGGCCGGCTGCGGGCAAACGGCTGGATCGTGGTCTGCGTGCCGGATTAACCGATGGCTTGCGCGAATGGAGGAGGCTGGGGCCAGCCACCACTTACTTCTTCGCGGCATACAAGTCGTCGGCGGTCTTGACGATCGGCGTGGCGGACTTTGCCGCGCGAGGCGCCCGTGAGGGTTGCACCCCCCCCAGCCGCTCGATCGCACGCGCCTTCAGCGGGCCGGCTTGCGGCGACGACTTGACGAGCTTCAGCAAGCCGGTGGCTTCACGTACATGGCCCGATTCGATCAGCTTGTCCGCTTTGCCGCGACGAGATCCACCGCCAGATGAGCACGGGACGGCTTGGCCGCGAGCTGTTTCCGCTGCTGATGGCGCTCGTGGCCCTCGTGCCGGCGTTCTCGCGAGGCTTTGACGCGCTGGCGAATCTGATTCACCAGCGGCAGCTCGACGAAGACGCCCGGATCGTCGAACGATTGGCTTCCCGGCGTGGCCATGATGCAGCACGCCGGCCGCCGCCCGCTCTTTCGTGTGAACAGCCGCGACGGCCGGTCGTAGCTCCAATGCTCCGCCGGCTCGCGAAAGGGCGCAGCCGAACTATACAGCGAGCGCTGGCGGAACGGCACAGAGTCCGTTCCCTACAGAGTTTGCGGCGCGCCCGCTGCCACGAACAGTCTTGCCGCATGCCGCCGGCGACGGTCTGCGACCACAAAGGCCCGGAAAAACTCAAGATGATCCCCAGAGCCGCAGAAGCGGCCGCCCGTTGGAAATCGGGCAGCCCCTGCCTCGCGCGTCGCGGATCACCGTCTGCGGGTCGACGCCCAAGGTCGAAAAGACCGTGGCGGTCAGATCGGCCGGGCTGACGGGATGCTCCAGCACGTGCGCGGCGTGTCGATCGGTGCGGCCGTAAATCGCCCCGCCCGGCAGCCCCGCGCCGGCCAAGACCACGGTGAAGGCGAACGGCCAGTGATCGCGGCTGGCGTACTTCTTGTCGATTTTGGGCGTGCGGCCGAAATCGCCCATCCAGACCACCAGCGTCTCGTCCAGCAGGCCGCGCTCGGCCAGGTCGCTCAGCAAGGCGGCCAAGGCGCGGTCGGCCCGCGGCGCCAGACGGTCTTCGACCAACGGAAAATGATTGCGATGCGTGTCCCAAGGGTTGTTCGCCAGCCGCGGCCCCTTGCCGTCGGCCCAGTCCTGCTCTTCCTTGCCCCAATAGACGGTGACAAACCGGGCGCCGCCTTCGACCAACCGCCGTGCCAACAGCACCGATTGCCCGTGCCGGTTGCGACCATAACGCTCGTGCATTTCGGCCGGCTCGCGCTCGATCTCGAACGCGGCCTGCACGCTGGGGCGGCTCAAGAGCGCCACCGCCTGCTGCTGGTACTCGTCGAAACGCCGCACCTCCACCGATGCTTCGAGCCGTGCCAATTGCCCGTTGTAGCGCTCGACCAACGAACCGACCTGCGTAAAACGCTCACGCGAGATTTCCGGCAGCAAACGTAACGATGGCTTGACGAGCCTGGCCTCCTCGCGCGTGATCTCGACGCGGAACGGGTCGTACGAGCCACCCAGGAATCCGGCGTTCTGCCCCGGCAGCACGCGGGCTTCCATCTTCATGGTCTCCGGCAGTTCGATGACTTTCGGCATCGCCGCGGGGCGACGGTCGGCATAGCCGAACGAAGCGCCCATCTGCGGAAAGTCGGTCTCTTCGACCTTCAGGTTGCCCGCCGAGCTGATGTGCTTGTAGCCGGTGAGCATCTGGTAGACCGCCGGGTCGTGGACGGTTTCTTGATGGCAGACGCTGCGGACCTGCACCAGGCGGTGCATTTGCCGTGCGGTCAGGGGCAGCAGTTCCGAGACGTGCGTGCCCGGCACCGAGGTGGCAACGGAAGCATAGGGACCGCGTATCTCCTGGGGCGCGTCGGGTTTGAGATCCCACAGATCGAGCTGGCTTGGGCCGCCATCCATATAGAGGAGGATGCAAGCTGTGGCGCGGGCTTTGGCGGCGCTGCCCGATTCGGCCGCCTGCAAAAGCGCGTTCAGCGGCTGGCCGCCCAGCGCGACCACGCCCAAGGTCAGCAGATCGCGACGGGGAAGTTGCGGCCAGACAAGCATGATCGTTGCCCTGTGGACGGTGTGGATAGGCGTGGACGCAAGAGCCACTCTTGTTCTACTCGCTGGTCGAGATCTCGGCCAGCCTGCGTTCGATGCCCATGCTCGCGCCGCGACGGTTGACCTGATGCTTCCTTATCATCTGTTCGGCGGCGTGGTCCACGCGTGTTACAATCAACGAAGTCAGCGGCCCTCGGAGATGAACATGAATGCCAACCCATCGATCTATCAGCCGCCGCGCGTCGTGTCGGCCGTCGGCCTCGGCTTTCTGGCCGTTTTTGCCGGGCCTGTGGCGGCGGCCGCCCCAGTGGCCATTCGCGATCGCGCGGTCGATCGGGTGGCGCTGGTCGGAGGCGAGCAGATTTTGGGCATGTTCGCGGCCCCGCCGGCCGACGGCACGGTCACGCTTTATGTCCGCCGCCAGTGGCTGAAAAAACACCAGCCGGCCCTCTATCGCAAGACCGCGGCCGGCGAAGACGATCGCCGCAAACAAGCGCTCGAAGAGTATCTCCAACGTCTCAAGACGTGGCGCGAGCGGCGGCCCGAACCGAAGCTGCTGAACGACTTCATCGAACGCAGCATTCGCGACGTGGAATCGCGCCTGCAAGGCGCCGGCGATCAAGATGCCGAAGCCGGGCCTTCACAGCTTATGGTGGTGGAAGTGCTGGCCATCAAGGTCAAACGGCATGATGTCCAACCGACCGCGGTGCGGCGGCTGCTCGGTCTGGCCTGGCAGGCGCGGCTCGACGATGCCGAAGACCTTTCGGCCGCGGCATTGGCCGAAAAACTCAAGGAGCAAGCGGTCGACGTCGAGCACGCCGTGCCCGACCTTTCGGACCGCTTCGACATTGTGCCGCTCGACGACCGTCAGTGGGCGGCCAAGGTGGCGCTGATCGAATTCGAGATCCTGGTGCAGCCGCACTTTCAAGGCACCGGCGGCATGCTGGTGCGCGACGACGGCGACGGCGGGAATCGTCCGCCGTTGGCCGATCTGATCGGCGGCATGCTGCAAGATCAGCTTGGCGACGCGTTGGGCGATTTGCTCAATCCGCAGCCGGGCGGCGCAGGCGATGGCGGTGCGACCAAGCAACGCAAAGCAGCGAACGAGGCGCTGGCCTCGGCCGCCGAAGAGAAGGCGACCGGCGTGCGAATCACCTATCTCGATCAGGACATCGCCAACCGTCGCGTGACGGTGACGGACACGTTTTACGCCCTCATGCCTGGCAATGCCTGGGAAGCGATTTGGCGGCAATCATCAACGGCCGGGATCGATGTGGCCAAAGAGATGAACGAAGACGAGCTGGCGGCCGATCCGCAAGTGGCTGAGGTTTCGAAGACGTTGAAAGGTCTGGGGATCGACGCGAATAACGAGCTCTTCAAGTCGGCGCTGCGCTTCGGCGGTGCGACGCAGAAGGCGGTGCAAGACAGCGACCGCGCATTCACCGAGTATTTGCTTTCGCACACGCGCCGCCTCATCGGCCCGCCGGTGCCGTTGCCGTCCGCGGCGCGCTAGGAAGGTGTCCGAACGTCCAGGACCGGTTCGTCAGCCCGGCCGCCATCGCCGGCGTCATCCTGTCGGCCAGCGTTCTGGGCTGCCAACAGAAGTTGTAATAGGCCATGTGCAGCGTGACTGCGGCTTCAAGGCAATCCAGCTTTTTGCTGAACCCAAGGGCCAGCCGCGCGAACCGCTTCATAAAGGTCCGCACGGTCAGGTTCGACCGTTCAACGTGGCTGGTGCGTATCGTGTTCTCTTGATCGGGGCCTATCCCGCGGCGGCCGGTTCGCTTGGTGCCGACCATTTCGCTGGGCTGATACAAGATCTTGGCGTTGCGGTATTCCTTGACGATCGTTCCGAAGCGCTGGTGCGCCGACCAAGACGCGGGCCGCCTTCCGCTGTCTTTTCACGTACCAGCCTCATTCAGTTTTGCCGTAATTAGGTTCTCGCCTTGCGTTGAGATCCGCCACATGCCACGACCGATGTTGTCTGCATATCCGTATTTTCGCTTGGTGTCGAAGAGAGCAACCGGCATTTGAGACGGCTTTTGGAACCCGCACATAGTGAACCAGCCGTCAAGTTCTTTTGGAGAAAACGATGGCCTATTTTCGATCTTGTTGATATAGTATGCGATTGCCGCAATGCGCTCCGGCGCATTATTGAGCGACAAGGACCGTGCAAATTGCCGCAGTGTTTTTGGCCCGTGACCCTGTGCCGCGATCGTGGACTGAGCCGGTCCTTGCTCATCGCCCTCTGATCCTTCATTGCCAGACAGCTCTGTTGACGTGATGATTTGAATTTGCTTGACGCTCGGGGCAAGCGCCCTAGCCGCCTCAAGGACCTTCAGCAGCTCGGGACCATCGCCTTCGATGGCTAGGCGACCTGACGCAACATCAATGACGACTTTCATTTTTTACAACCTCCGGGACTAGTGTTGATGCTGGAAACATTATATAATGTTTCCAGTGATTCGCGTCAAGCCGTTATCGGATTTTTCCGGCCTTCAAAGCTCGAATAAACCGACTACGGAGGGCCATTTTTTTGCCGCAAGTCTATTGACTGTCCGAAGATATAAACCCTACTGTTTTATGGAGGAGCCGCAATGAGCACGCGGTGGAGCGTCACTTTTCAGGCAATTTGCCCAGACAATCCGACGAAAAAGACATGGGATGTCGGTGTGGCTGAACGATTTTTTTCGTTGTTGCGGACGCAAGGCGACACCGCCAAGCTCGCCCGGCTTCTGCTTGTCCAGGAAGTTCTTGAACCCGGAGGAACAGAAAGGCTTTATCAAGGTTGGTCACGTGCCGACACTGACGATTGTTTCGTCTATGTCGGCCTTCCAAAGCACGACATGAAGAGTCTCACGATTGAGACTCCCCCACCAGTAGCCATGCTGTTTTTGGTTTTCGTTCAACCAGATGGAACGATTGACCATTGGACATGGCGACCTTGCTCTGAGGACGATCCGATGTGCCCATCTGATGTAAAGGGAACGCTAATATGGCCGCAAAACCAGACCTAATTCGACTGTTGAAGGAGAACCCGCCAGCTCGGCAATTTGTTCCGTATTGCTATCTGAACAAAAAGTCGGATGCGCTAACGGTGTGCTTTGAGGGTGATCCAGACTACTCGAAACGACTGAGTGACCACGTAACGCTGTTTTTATCGCTGGAAACAAACGAAATCGTGGGATGTCGGATCAAGGGCATATCCGGGATCATCGAAGACCTGCCGAACTTCATTCATGTGAACCACGGCGGAGTCAAACTTTCGATAGTCTTTTTCGCATTCCGCGGTGGCGCGGAGGGGGAAGCTAGAGAAGCGCTCAACGATCTTGCGCGTGTCGCTAACGAACGGGAAATGGTGTTTGAGCCATCCGCCTAATAGCCCAGCTCGCCCCATGCCCCTCCGTTTTCAGTTCAGCTTGCGGGCGTTGCTGGTGGTCATGCCGGTCGTGGCCGCGTTTTTTGGTGGCATCCATTTCGAGCGTGAGCGGAGAAGGCGGAGGGATGAGAAGCCGGCGACTGAACCGGAATTCAAGCTGAGCCGCCAGGCGAAAGGGCAGACGCTGAAGCCGAAACTATGACCATGCGCCGCCCCCAGTTTTCCCTGAAAACGCTGTTGTGGCTGATGGCCGTGGTCGGGGCGTTCCTGGGCGGCGTCGTTATGGGCCAGCGCATCGGCAAAGAAGCAGAGCGCGCTTATTGGCTCGACGTGATAAGGGAGCTTTAGGCGTGCCCGCTTTCTGGGCACGGCCGCGAATCCGACTAAAAATCACGGACTAGAGTTGACGGCGGATGAAATGAAATCACTACCCGCGGCGGCCTCTGCTTTCCCCAAATCGTGCCCGCGTCTATACTAAGGAGGGTTTGTTGCTCGACTTAGGGGGATTTGCTGCATGTGCGTTGGCTCGCGGACCATCGGGCTGACCGTGATGGTGGCGAGCTGGCTGGTTTCGGCCTCGGCTTCGACACCCGCACGCGCCCAAGGCACGTTCACGCCTCGCGTCGATCTTTCGGATGCCATCCTGGTCGACGAAGCCGACGCAGCCACCCGGACCCATCTGGAACGGGCCAAAGCCTTTATCGCCGACGAGCAGTGGGACGAGGCGGTCGAGATTCTGCGGCAGGTGACGGAAAGCCACGGCGGCAAAGTGCTGCCGGTTTCGCCGTGGCGGTTTGTGAGTGTGCGCGATTATTGCCACCTGCAGATCGCCTCGCTGCCGCCTGCCGCGCTGGAGCTGTATCGCAGCCGCGTCGACGACCGGGCACAACAATGGTACGAAGACGGCCTGCGGCGGCGCGATGCCGGCCGCTTGCGCGACGTGGTCGATCAGCTCTTCTGCAGCACGTGGGGCGACGACGCCCTGCTGGCCCTGGGCGATCTGGCTCTGGAGGCGGGCAGCACCGGCGAGGCACGCGGATATTGGGAAAAAATACTCCCGCCCGATTACTGGGCCAGACTTGCCCCGGCGGTGGTGCAAACCAACGGCTCGCCCGTGTGGCTGCTGTATCCCGACAGCGACCTGGACCGGGCGGCGGTGCGTGCCCGGCTGCTGCTGGCAATCATTCTGGACGGCGATCTGAAATCGGCACGGCAAGCGCTTGAGCCGTTCCGCCGCGAGTGCGGCGCGGCCGAAGGCAAGCTGGGCGGCCGCCGGGTGAAGTATGCGGAGTTTCTCGAAGAGCTGCTGAGCGAAAGCAGCGGGTGGCCCGCGGAGAAAGTCGATCGCCAGTGGCCGACCTTTGCCGGCTCGCCGCAGCGAGACAAAGTGGCGCCCGGCGAGATCGCCGTCGGCCCGATCGCCTGGGAGGAGCCGCTGCCGGAGACCGCGCCCGCCGAAGCCGGTAGTTCGACCGGGCCGCGTCGCATCGCCGAAGCGCGCGACCAGCTTCTCAGTTACCACCCGGTCGTGGTCGACAACCTGGTGCTGGTCAGCACGTTCGACGAGATTCGGGCCTACGACCTGGCCAGCGGCAAGCCGATGTGGAGCGATTCGGAAGGGCAGGCGATGTATCGGCTTCGCGAGCGTGGCGAAGACGCGGCGGCGGCCCGTTTCGGTCCGGCCGGCGTCGGCGCTCCGCGCTTCACGCTCACGGTCCGCCAGCGCCGCGTTTATGCCCGGCTCGGCAGTCCCGTGACGACGCGCACCAGCGATCAGCCCTTCATGGCCCGGCAGAGTTATCTCGTCTGCGTCGATCTCGATCTGCAAGGCAAATGCCTGTGGGCCACGCCCGACACGCTGGGGCAGGAAGGGAACGATCCGAGTTGGGCCTTCGAGGGTTCGCCGCTGGTCGACGGCGACGGCGTTTATGTGGTGATGCGCCGCAGCGGTGTGCGGCCGCAGCAGTATGTCGCCTGCCTGCACCCCGAGACGGGCCGCTTGAAGTGGCGGCGGCTGGTGTGCGGCGCCGAAACGCCGGGCATGGGCCAGGAAGAAATGACCCACAACCTGTTGACGCTCGACGCCAATACGCTGTATTGCAACACGAACCTGGGCGCCGTGGCCGCGCTAAGCACGCGCGACGGGCAAATTCGCTGGATCACCCGCTATCCCCGCACTCGCCAGCTCGAACTCACTCGGCGGCCCAAGCACCTTTGCCGCGACCTGACGCCTTGCGTTTATCATCACGGCATCGTGTACGTGGCGCCGGCCGACAGCGAGTTGCTGCTGGCGCTCGACGCGCCCACCGGCCTGCTGATCTGGCCCACGCCGTTTCCCGAAGACGTGGTCCACCTGCTGGGCGTGGTGGACGGCAAGTTGGTGGCGAGCGGCGACAAGCTGTGGTGGATCGACACCCTGAGCGGCAAAATCGTCTCGCCACCCGGCACGAGGGGGGCGGTGTCGTTTCCCGAAGGCGGTTCGCCCAAGGGCATCGGCCGCGGCCTGTTGGCGGGCGACCGCGTCTACTGGCCCACCTGGGACAAAATCTACGTTTTCGACCACAAGACGAACCGGCAGCTCGAACCGATCAATCTTGGCCTGCGTCACGCGGCCGGCGGCAACCTCGTGCCCGCCGGCGATTCGCTGATCATCGCCGGCCACGACCGGTTGACGGTGTTTCGTGCCGAACGAGGACCGCATGAAAGGTAGGGTGGGACCAGCGGCCTCAATTACCAACTTCTTCCGCCAGGGTCCAAGTGCGGAGCTTCAGCCCTTTGAGCTCGGACAGTTCGAGTCGCAGGGTCTTTGTGTCTTCCGTTGTCGTCCGAGGATGCGCGCCGTTTTTGTGATCGGCGGGCGAGGCATAAATCGAAGTGCCTCTGGGTGTGAGGTCGGTTGTGAACTTGGCTGAGTCCACAATTGCCGTCAGCGTAACAAGGCGAGCCTGATGACCATCGCGCACGATGTGTGACCGATGCTCAATGCGAATTCGCCCGCCGTCAAGTTTTTGCTCGATCGTCGCGGTCGTTTCGATTGTGAGCCCAGCGGATGCTTCGGTTTCTTGCGGCGATCCGGTGCGCCGTGCATATTGTTTGGCCAGATCGCCCGTCATTCGGATAACGAGAAGATCGCCGACTTTGGCAGCGGCGTCGCTTTGCTGGGCAAGAAGTCCGTGTCCGGTCACGGCGACGAGGGCCAGAGCAACAAGTGTTCGAACCGGCATTTTTTTAACTCCTTCATTTGTGGAGAAGACGGACATCACCAACAGTATTTCGGATATCGCAGAATGCCGTCAATAGCGATCCACGCTTCCTGACGACGATGGTGGAGGCGGTTGTGGCTTCCGGAAGCCGCCGTCGTTAAGTAAAATGAAACGATGCCGCTGACAGCGTACGTTCCGCTGGATCGGTACGAGGTCTGAAATGACGAGCCAGTTGTTTATTGATCGCGACAAACTCTCGGTCGTCCAACTCACTAACGGTGGACCAGCCGAGCACAAGTCACCGAGCGGTCGCGTAGTCAACCAGTCCAGGACGATGATCTTGTCGCGCATGAGAACCCTGAACCCTGAACCCTCCCCCATGCTTCCTGACGACGATCTCCGCGCGGTCGAAAAACTGAGCGAATCCTACCGCCGCATCACCGCCGAGCTGTCGAAAGTGATCGTCGGCCAGCGGCAGGTGGTCGAAGAGCTGCTGATCGCCCTGTTTGCCAACGGCCACTGCTTGTTGGTGGGCGTGCCGGGCCTGGCCAAGACGCTGATGATCCGCACGCTGGCCGACGCCCTGTCGCTCAAGTTCAGCCGCATCCAGTTCACGCCCGACCTGATGCCGGCCGACATCACCGGCACCGAAGTGATCCAGGAAGACAAGCCGTCCGGCACGCGCAGCTTCCGCTTCCTGCAAGGTCCGATCTTCGCCAACGTGGTGCTGGCCGACGAAATCAACCGCACGCCGCCCAAGACCCAGGCCGCACTGTTGGAAGCGATGCAGGAGCACCAGGTGACGGTCGGCGGGCAGCGGCACAAGCTGGCCGAGCCGTTCTTCGTGCTGGCCACGCAGAACCCGATCGAGCAGGAGGGGACGTATCCCTTGCCCGAAGCCCAGCTCGACCGCTTCATGTTCAACGTGTTCGTCGATTACCCCGACGAAGACGAGGAGCTGGAGATCGTGCGGCGGACGACGGCCGACGTGGTCCACCAGGTGACGGCGACCTTGACGGCGGAGGAGATTCTTGCGCTGCAACAGATCGTGCGCCGCGTGCCGGTCGCGGAGCACGTCAGCCGCTATGCGCTGAAGTTCACGCGGCTCACGCGGCGCGAGAAGGGCGAGGTGCCTGACTTCGTCTCTTCCTATGTGAGCTGGGGCGCCGGGCCGCGGGCCAGCCAATACCTGGTGCTGGGGGCGAAGGCCCGCGCCGTGCTGCACGGCCGGCACTTTGTGAACAGCGACGACATCCGCTCCGTGGCCGCGCCCGTGCTGCGGCACCGCATCATGACCAATTTCAACGCCGAGGCCGAGGGGATCAAGCCCGACGACATCGTGCGGAGGCTGATCGAAGTCATTCCGCCGGCCGAAGAAGAGGCCACGCTTGGTGGAAAACTATCAGAGGTATTTCGACCCAAACACGCCGGCTAAGCTCTCCGGGGCCGCCGTACGCGTCAGTGCGTCGTCAGCAAAGACATGGGGTCATGGCACAACGGCAGGCACGGTCGCTGATCGGCGGTACGGGCCCCTACCAGGAGTGTACAGACGGGCCGAAGAATTGCGTGGGCCCCAACCCGTGCTGCGCCTCCCGCATGACGAACTGTTCGATTTGCCCAACGGCCCACGTTACCGCGTCCCCGTCAGCCGGTTGATGGAAGACGGCGCGGTCCACGAGTGGGAACCAAGCCGATCGCCGCAGCCGCAGGTCATCGGGAGCGACGAAGATGAGTGGCAACGAAACCGTTTGCAGCACGCCTCCGGGCTCGCGCAGGTTCTCCTGCAGAAGTTCAGCCCACGCTAATTCAACCATTGACCAACCGCGCGGCTGCTCAAGCATCGCTTCGCACCAACACGGTCTAACAATTCCGGAACCGGCGTGATTGCGTGGATCACGCCGGGCCTATTCGGGATTGTCGATCAACTCTTGCAACCGCGTTGCCAATTCGCTCGGCAGTTTGGCCACCCACGATTCGTCGATCAATCCAACGCCGAGCATATCCAACAAATGCACCTGGTCCTTCCGTCGAAACGCCGTCAATTTCATGCGGACCAGGGCGTCGAGCTTGACCAGCCGAAAACGCTCGCTCGGTTCGCTCTCATCTACGTCAGGGGCGGGCAACAGACTGTCTGGCCGCACCTTTTCTTGAGCAAAGACGACATGCACCGCGTCGCGGGCCTTTGCGTCGGGGCCGTCCAGAAAAAGATCGATGCTTGCCACGTGCCGATAAACAAAACCGGCGGCGCTCATGGCGGCGATTGCTCGTTCCAAATCGGACCGCCGCAACAGAATATCGACGTCCTGAGTGTTCCGCACCGCGGCCGAATCGACTTCCGCGACCCAGGCCGCCACGGCGTTTCCACCCACCACCGCGTAAGGCACGCCCGCCGCGTCCAGCGCACGAGTGGCACGCAACAGTCGATCGCGAACTTTCTCCACGGCCCTTACCATCCTTTCCAGCAAAACTTCACCCGAGATCATATCGGCCATCAACCTATCTCTCCCTTGCCCCTCTTCCTGTCTGCCTCTCGCTATTCTATCACCGATCCACCGTATAATGGATTCGACTCCATCACCGATTCGCCTCGACCGCATGCCCTCACGCCCCAGCACCAGCCGACGCCAATTCCGCGAATACCTGGCCGACCTGCGCCGCCGCCGCGCGTCGGGCGAGTTCGATACGCCCGCCCCGCTGCACGGCCACGCCCGGCCGTACACACCCCGAAACCGCTCCTTTTGGACGCTGCTTACCGAGTTTCTGGAACTGCTCCGCGGGCAGCGGCTGCCGCTCGTCGTGGCCCTGGCGACGCTCAGCCTCTCGACGCTGCTCAAGCTCGTGCCTCCGGCCGCCACCAAAATCGTGATCGACAACGTCTTGGGCGGCAAGCCCATCAGCAGCCCTCGGCTGCACTGGCTCGCCGATCAGCAAAGCCACGGCAGGCTGCTCTTGTCGCTGGCCGTCGCCGTGTTCGTGGTTTCGCTGGTGCAGACGATGGTCCATTTTTGCGGCCGCTGGTATGCCACGCGGGCCACCAAGCGGTTGCAAGCCACCGTGCGCAAGAGGGCCTTCGAGCATGCCGCCCGACTGCCGCTGCACCGCGTCTATCAACTCAAAAGCGGCGGCGTGGCCAGCATCCTCCGCGAAGACGCCGGCGGCATCGGCGAGCTGGTGTTCAGCATGCTCTACAATCCCTGGCGGGCCATCGTGCAGCTTTGCGGCAGCATGCTCGTGCTGGCTTACGTCGATGGGCGCTTGCTCACCGGCGCCCTGTTGCTGCTGCCGGCGATTTACTACAGCCATCGCACCTGGATCGGACGCATTCGTCCGCTGCACCGCGACATCCGCCGGCAGCGTCAAGACATCGACGGCCACGCCACCGAGGCCTTCGGCGGCATGCGCGTGGTGCGGGCCTTCGGGCGGCAGCGCAGCGAGGCGGGCCGCTTCGTGCGGGCCGGCGATCTGATGGCCCGGCAAGAGGTGCATGCCTGGTGGTGGTCGCGGGGCGTCGAGATCGTCTGGGACATTCTCGTTCCCTTGTCGTCGGCCGGCCTCTTGCTGTACGGCGGCTCGCAGGTGCTCTCCGGGCAGCTTTCGCTGGGTGAGCTGATGATGTTCCTGGTGTATCTCACCATGCTGCTGGAGCCGCTGGCCGTGCTGGCCGAGAGCGCCACCGCGCTGCAAGCCGGACTGGCCGGACTCGACCGCGTGCTCGACCTGCTGGCCGAACCCGCGGAGATGCCGCCCTTGCCCGGTGCCGCCGTCGTCGACCGCCGCCACGTCGACGGCCGCATTGCCTTGGAAGACGTCAGCTTCTGTTATCCCGGCACGAGCGAGCTCGTGCTGAAAGACATCAACTTGGTGGCCGAGCCGGGGCGGATGATCGCCCTGGTCGGTCCCAGCGGCGCCGGCAAAACGACGTTGTGCAACCTGGTGGCCCGCTTCTATGACCCCACGTCGGGCACCATCACGCTCGACGGCGTCGATTTGCGCGAGCTGGAGGTCGATAGCTACCGCCGGCTGCTGGGGGTTGTGGAGCAAGACATTTTTCTCTTCGACGGCACGGTGGCCGAGAACATCGGCTATGCCAAACGGCAGGCCGGCTTGGACGAGGTGGAACAGGCCGCCCGCATCGCGCACGCCCACGAGTTCATCACCGCGTTGCCGCAGGGTTACGACACGCTGATCGGCGAGCGGGGCGTGAAGCTGAGCGGCGGGCAGCGTCAGCGGCTGGCGATTGCCCGTGCCGTGCTGGCCAATCCGCGCATTCTGATTCTGGACGAGGCCACGAGCAATCTCGACACGGAGAGCGAGCGGCTGATCCAGCACAGTCTGGCGAGGCTGCTGGAAGGCCGCACGAGCTTCGTGATTGCCCATCGCCTGAGCACGGTGGTGCATGCCGACCGGATCGTGGTGATCGAGGCCGGTCGGATTGTCGAAACCGGCACGCACGACGAACTGATGGCCGCCAGCGGCCGCTATCGGCAGATGGTCCGGCAGCAGACGAGCGGTGAAATCGAGTTCGACGATGTTGCGGCCTCGAACTGATCATCGCCAAGCACCCCTGCGGAAAGCAGGGACCGCTCCAAAGCGGTTGCACTTGCGGAAAACAAAGGGTCGCCCGTGGCTCTCTTGCGTTGTAAGTGCTTGCCCGCAACAAGACTTGCGTCGTCGCTGCCGGGTCGCCAAAAAACACCGATGCCCTAGAATTCCAAAAAACTTCGGGGTTGGGTCAAAATCCCTATCTGGCCAGGCCGGGCGAGGGCAAAACTCCCTTCCCACCGCGAGAGGCCAGGCCACGATCAGCACGCGGTCTAAGGGGGCCAAACGCCTCTTCGTGTCGCCGCCGTTGCCGCCGGGCAAGTACGCCTACACCATCCAGGCGGTTATTCCCCGATCCAAACGGGCCACGAACGGTCACCCGCTCACCCGCTCTAAACTCGTGACTTAGATCAAAAAATCGGCTAAGATCGATGTCCGCCCACCTGCGTCCCTCCCCCGCCTGGAACCTGCCGGCTCATGAAACTGCCCGCCTGCTTACCGGTCGTTCTGATCGCCACGCTCCACACGCTTGCGGTTGCGGCGCGCGGCGACGACGTCCCACCCGCCGCGCCACCGTCCTGCGCGTTCGCGGTCGACAATTATTTTGTCGAAGAGGTTTGGACCAAGGTCGGCGCGCAAAAATGCCTGAACTGTCACAAAGCCGGCGGCGACGCCGAGGATAGCCGCTTCGTGCTGCGCGATCCGCAGCGTGTGACCGGCAACGAGCGACGAGCGGTGCTTGAGCACAATCGCGACGCCTTCACGCGGATGGCGCAGCTCACCGAAGGCGGCACGTCGCGGTTGTTGGTCAAAATGACCGGCGGGCTCGATCACGGCGGCCAGGTGGTGCTGCCTGCCGATACAAGCGGCTATCGGATCCTGGCCGACTTCGTGAGCCGCGGCACGCGTCCGGCGGACGGTTCTGCGGCCGACGCCCGCGATTCCAAGGCCCCGCCCTTCTTCCAAGGCATCACGATGCTCGACGACCGCCGCCACTTGCGTCGCGCCACCCTTTCGTTGGTGGGTCGGTTGCCCGCGAGTGCCGAGCTCGAAACGATCCAGCAGCAAGGCTTGCCGGCTTTGCCCGGCTTGCTCAACAAGATGTTCGAGGAAGAGGCGTTCTATGAACGGCTGCGAGAAGGGTTCAACGACATCTTTCTCACGATCGGCATCACGGGCAACCCGGATCAAGTGGTGCTGGCGTACGAGCATTTCACCAACACGCGACAATGGTATGCGAAGCACGACCTGAGCCACATCCAGGATGAAGCCGAGCGGCGCAAGGCGGGCTATAAGTTGGCCGATGATTACCGCCACGCGCTGCTGGCCGAGCCGATGCAACTGGTCGATTACATCGTCCGTCACGATCGTCCGTTCACCGAGATCGTCACGGCCGACTACATCCTGGTGTCACCGTTCTCGGCCCGCGGCTACGGCATTTACGACGAAATCAAGGACCGGTTTCAGGACCCCGACAATCCCCATGAGTTCATCCCGGTCAAGCTCAAGGCGCTGGTGGGCCGCAGCCGATCCACCGATCAGGAATCGGCCACCGGCTTCTATCCCCACGCCGGCCTGCTGAGCACGTTCCAATATCTCGTTCGTTATCCGACGACTGAGACGAACCGCAATCGACTGCGGGCCCGGATGTATTATCAGCATTTTCTGGGAATCGATGCTCTGGAGCTCGCGGCCCGCGTTTCCGATGCCGCGGCGGTCACCGCCAAATACGAGATTCCGACGATGCAAGCCGCCGAATGCGTCGTTTGTCACAAGACGGTCGATCCGGTGGCGGGCTTGTTCCAGGATTACTGGCAATTCGCCGACGGCCTGGGCGTGTATGGCCGGCGCAAAGAGGGCTGGTTCAAGGACATGTTCGCCGCCGGTTTCGAAGGGGAGGATCTGCCGGCCGACGAACGTTGGCGGGCTTTGCAATGGCTGGGGGAACGAACGGCCAAGGATCCGCGCTTCGCCGTGGCGATGGTCGAGCATGTCTACTATATTCTGACCGGCCGCAAGGTGCTCCTGCCTTCCAAGGCGATCGATGATCCTCTTTATCCCGCGCGGCAACGGGCCTATCGCGAGCAGCGCCGCGAGATCGAGCGCATCGCCGCGGACTTCGCCGAGACGAATTTCAATCTCAAGCGGGTGTTCCAAGACTGGATCATGTCGGATTTCTATCGGGCCGACGGCCTCGAGTCGGCTGCGTCCGGTCCCTGTCGACTGGCCGAGCTCGACGATCTGGGCCTGGTGCGGATGCTGGCGCCCGAACAGCTCGACCGCAAGCTCAAGGCCGTATTTGGCGAGAGCTGGGGAAAGCTCGATGGTCAGTTGGCGATGCTCTACGGCGGCATCGACTCGAAGGAAGTGACCGAACGGGCCAGCGATCCGAGCGGAGCGATGGGGGCGATTCAGCGGATCATGTCGAACGACGTGGCCTGTAAGCAGACGGCCCGCGACTTCGCCCGACCGATGCACGAGCGGCTGCTCTTCCCCGCGATCGAGCCGGCCGTCGTGCCCGGAGAGTCTCACGAGGGAGACCAGGCGCTGCGCAAAGCGATGGCCTATCTGCACGAGCGGATCCTCGGTCGCTACGACCCGGTTGATTCGCCCGAGGTCACCCGCACGTTCGATCTGTTTGCGGGCGTCGTACACGACGCGGCCGAGCAGCGTGGGCTCGACAAGCTCGAACGCTGGGCGTGCCGGCAGGGTTCGCCGACTCCGCCCGAAGATCCGCATTACACGGTCCGCGCCTGGCGGGCTGTGGTCACCTATCTCCTCCGTCGCCAAGAGTTCCTCTATGAATAATTCCACGAGACGCGATTTCCTCAATCTCTGCGGCGCGACCGGACTGGGGCTGACCGTCCCCTGGGCCTGGCCCACCGGGTCGTCGGCCGCAGCGCAGGACGCAGTTCAGGACGGCGGCTATCCCGGCCCGTACTACCTGGTTTTCAACGCCGAAGGCGGCTGGGATACGACCTATCTCATGGATCCCAAGGGGGTCAATGGAATGAACCGCCTCTACCAGGAAGGCGACATTCTCACTCGCGGCCCCCACAAATTCGCGCCGACCGCCAAGCACAAGAGTGGTGGCCTGAGCAACGAGGATTTTTATGCCGAGTTCGGCGACGAGTTGTTGGTGCTCAACGGCCTCGATTACTCGGTCAATAACCACTCGCCCGGCGCCCGCTACATGGCTACCGGCAAGCTCGACAGCCTGGCCTATCCGACGTTTGCCGCGCTGGTGGCCGCCTGCAAGGGCGCGACCTGCCCGTTGGCGTTTCTCACCTTCGGCAACTACTCGGCCACGGGGAACATCGTGGCCATGTCGCGCGTTCCGTACGCTCAATCACTGCAAAAGATCGCCAACGCCGACGCCATGGACGGGAACGAGCGCTCGCCCTATCACGATGGCTTTGCGCTCGACCGGATCGAGCGGGCCGTCGAGGCGACCTACCAGGCCCGGGTCGAACAGTCGAGCCTGCCCCGTTTGGAGCGGGCCCAGAACATGCTCTACGCGGCCCAAGTACACTCGAAGGCCCTGCGGCGCGTCACGCCCTACGTTCCCAAGACGCTGGCCAAGGAGCGGCTGGCGCAACAGGTCGACGTGGCGCTGGCGTCGTTCAAGGCGGGCGTCTGCGTGAGCGCGAACCTCTCCATCGGCCAGTTCGACAGCCACGCCAACAACGATCCTGACCAGATGAAGCTGATTCCCGAGTTTTTGGCGGGGATCGCCTATGTGGTGCATCGCGCCGAAGAGCTGAAGATGCGCGAGCAACTTGTTGTGATCGTCCAAAGCGAGATGGGCCGCACACCCAATTACAACGCCGGCAACGGCAAGGACCACTGGTCGATCGGTTCGGTGATGTTCCTGGGCCAGGGGATCAAAGGAAACCGTGTGTTGGGCGCAACGGACGACAAGCTCCAGCCCGTACCGATCAATCCGCAGACGCTCGCCCTCGACGCCGCAGGAGGCCTGCGCGTGCGGCCCGAGCACATTCACCACGCCCTGCGCGAGCACGCGGGGATCGTAGACCATCCTCTCAGCAAGAAATTTCCCTTCGAGATCGCCGACCAGGACAAGCTCCGCGGTTTGTGGGGCTGATCAACAACGGTTGATGATTCAGCGCCAACGCCCGACAGTGGCACGCACACACCACAGGCCCGATGATGAGATCGCCATTTCGCTGGAAGACCCGCTTCACCGCCGCCATGCGGCAGTGTCCCGGCGGCTTGCCGCCGGCTTGCGGTCGAGGCACTCGCGCAGTGCTGGTCTGGTGCGGGGTTTGGCTCCTGTCTTGTACGACAGCGCGTGCCGCCGAGCTCAGCGAGGCCCGACCGCTCGTCAGGCAATTCTGCGTCGACTGTCACGGCGCCGACAGCCCCGAGGCGCATCTCAACCTGGAGCAATTGACCTCTCAGCCCGAGTTCGCCACGCAATTCCGCAGTTGGGAAAAGGTGATCGAGCGGTTGAAGGACGGGCGGATGCCGCCGGCCGACGCTCCGCAGCCGACCGCCGCGGAGCGAAAGCAGTTGATCGAGGCCATCGCTCGGCGACTTGAATGCCTACATCGAACGACACGCGGGCGATCCTGGAAAGATCGTCGTCAGGCAACTGACCAGCGCCGAGTATGCTTACTCCATCGAGGACCTGACCGGTCTCGATCTGATCGACGAGCATGATTTCGTCAACGACGCCGTCGGCGGCGCCGGCTTCACCAATGCGGGCGACGTGCAATTCATCGACGATGCGACACTCGAACGCTATCTCGAATCCGCCAAGAAAACGGCTGCTCACGCCGTGATCGGAGCGGGTCCGCTGCAGTTCGACGTCGACCGTGGCAAGACCGGGCGAGAACTGTCGGCCATCCGCCGCATCCAACAGACTTATCGCTCGCACGGTTTCCGCACCGCGGCCGGCGAAGGCGGCAAACCGTTCGGGCTGCACCTGTACCCCAAGGCGTTTTATGTCGCCTGGAGGTTCCGCTATCGCCAGGCATTGGGGCAGACCGGGGCCACGCTCGCCGACCTCGCTCGCGCAGAGGGGCTGGAGCCGCGCTTCGCGGAATACATCCATTCGCTCTTGACCGCGCCTGCGCTTCGTTTTCCAACCAGCGAAATCGTCGAGCGCTGGCGGAAGCTGCCCGAGCCAGGCGCTGTGTCGATGCAGGCGGTGCGCGAGGCCTGCCATGAGATTTACGATCGTCTGCGCTATTGGCAGCACTTGTTGGCCGTGGAATCGTCCGACGAAGAAGAGGCCGCGGTTCTGACCGACGGAGCGGTGGAACTTTCGAACGAGAGTTCGTTCAAGGCCCGTTTGGATTGGCCCGAGGGAGCCGATCGCGCCACGCTCGAGCTGGCCGTCCTGCCCGTGGCCAAGGCGCAAGCCAAACCGCTTGTGGTCTGGCGCCATCCGCGGATGCGGTTCCGCCGCGACCGCAAATGGATGGAATATCAACCTCTGCGCGCGGTTCTGTCGAGTGAGAGTGCCGACAAGTTGCAGTTCGGGCATCATCCGGCGGACGCCGAAATCGACGCTGACGATTTCGTGCTGGGAGATACCGAAAAGCTCGTGCTCGCCTTTCCCGTGCCGGCCGGCGCCAAGAGCGGTCAGCTCGTCGTCGACGTGATGCTGGATGTGATGCACGGCGACGAAGGCGTGGTCCGCTGCACCGTCTCGGACGGAGTCAATCCCGGCGAGACCGTCGCGGCGACCGGCACCTACTCGGTGCTGCTGGCCGATCCCAACGGCCCCACCTACCGCCGGCTGAAGCCCGGCATCGAGGAGTTTGCGCGCACGCTGCCGGAGGTTTCGCATCGCGAGCCGGCCCCGTCCGACCGCGATCCGATCCCCGCGCCGTTCGACCGCACCTACAATTCGGCCGAGCGCAACCATTTTCACGCCAAGATCAAATATCATCGCGACGACCGGTTTCTGGTCGCCTATCTGCTCGACGACGCGGACCGCGTACGACTGGACCAGGCCTGGGCTGACCTGCTGACCTCCTTTGATTACCACGATGAGTTCTATCGCGTGGTCGCGCGGAAGTTCGATTTGCCCGACGATCGCCGCATGGCCGACATCGACGCGGCCTGGATTGCCACTTTGCCCGATGGGCCGCGGACGTATGTCGAACGGTTGTACAACGATTACCTCGCGGGCCATCGTGCGTTGGCGGCGGCGGAGCCGGGGCACGTCGAGCAGGCTCTGGAGTTGGCCGAACGGGCCTGGCGGCGCCCGTTGAGCGCGGCGGAGCAGGACCGACTGCGCGGCTTCTATGCGCGCCTGCGCGACAATCATGTCGAACATGTTGAAGCCATGCGGTTGCTGTTGGCGCGGATACTCGTGGCGCCGGCCTTTCTTTACCGGACAGAAGCTCCGCCGCCGTCGCCGACGCCTGCGCCGCTCTCCGACTGGGAGCTGGCCGGCCGGCTGAGTTATTTTCTTTGGTCATCGGTCCCCGATGAGCCGCTTCGCCGTGCCGCCGCGGCAGGCCGGCTGCACGGTCCCGAAAGGCTGGCCACCGAGGTCCGGCGCTTGCTGCGCGGTCCGAAAGCCAGCCGCTTCGCCACGGAATTCTTCGGCCAGTGGTTCGGCTTCTATCGCTTCGACCGGCATCGCGGCGTCGACGGCGCGCGGTTCACCGAGTTCACCGAGGCGCTCAAGCAGGCGATGTACGACGAAGCGATTTCGTTTTTCACTCACATCGTGCGCCAGGACCGTCCGGTCGACGAAATCCTGTTCGCCGATTACACGTTCGCCGACGCTCAGCTCGCTCGGCACTACGGGCTGCCGGCGGTCGAGTCGCGCGAGTCGGTGAAATTCGAAGGAACCGGCCAGTATCATCGCGGCGGACTGTTGCGATTGGGGGCCGTTTTGACGGTCACGTCCGCGCCGTTGCGGACCAGCCCCGTGAAGCGGGGCGATTGGGTGCTGCGGCGCGTGTTGGGCACTCCGGTCCCTCCGCCCCCGGCCGACGCCGGTTCGATTGCGGCCGACGACGTTCAGCCCGACGGCCGGACGTTGCGCGAACGCCTGCAAGCCCATCGCCGCGAGACCAGTTGCGTGAACTGCCATTCGCGCATGGATCCGCTCGGCTTCGCCCTGGAGCAATACGACTCCATCGGCCGCTGGCGCGAGCGCTACCGCGACGATCAGCCGATCGATACCAGCGGCGTACTCAACGACGGCGCCGAGATTTCGGGCGTCAGCGGATTGCTTGACTATCTGCACGCGCACCGATCACAATTTCATCAGGTGCTTGTCACGCGGCTTCTGGGCTATGCCTTGGGCCGTCCGGAGTTGGCGTCCGACCGGCCGCTGCTGGACGAATTGGCCGGCGAGCTTGACCGCGGCGGCAGCCTCTCCGACCTGGTGGTGCGGATTGTGTCGACCCGGCAGTTCCGCTATCGCCGAGCAAGCGGCCCGTCGCCCGAAACAGAGCCGCCCGAAACAGAGCCGCCCGAAACCGAGTCGCCGGAAACAGGAGAGCAACCATGAGCCACCGCAAGAAAAGCGGCAACCTTGTATCGCGGCGGCGATTTTTGCGCGGCTGCGGCGCGACGCTGACACTCCCTTGGTTGGAGTCGCTGGCTCGGGCGGCTGAGATCCCGGGACCGCAGGCAAGTTCGGCCGACCAACCGCCGACGCGCTTCGCTTGCATCTTCTTCTCCAACGGCGTCGAGCCGGCCCACTGGTGGGCGCAAGGCGAAGGCGCCGCGATGCAGGTCGGACCGGGCCTCGAGCCGATGCGGCCCCACTGCCAAGACATGGTATTCCTGCGCGGTCTTTACAACGCGCAGGCGGCGGCACACAAAAGCGCGCATCTCGGGCGATCGCCCAATCTGCTTTCCGGCGCCTGGGTAAGCACCGATCAAAACGAGATTCGCGTCGGCCGCTCGTTCGATCAGGTGCTGGCTCAGACCATCGGCAAACAAACGGCCGTCCCCAGCCTGGTTCTGGGCATCGAGCCGACCGAGCTGCGGCTGGAAGATGGACTGTCCATGCTTTATGGGTCGAACATCTCCTGGGCGACCGACACGAAGCCGGGGACCAAGGAGATCTACCCCGCCCGAGTTTTTGACTTGCTTGTCGGCGGCGGCCAAGGGCGGGAATCGGACCGCAGCGTGCTGGATGAGGTGTTGGCCGACGCCCATGACCTGAAGCGCCGCGTCAGCCGCTCCGACGGCCACAAGCTCGACGAATATCTGGAGTCGGTCCGCAGCATCGAGACCCGCATCGCCCGCGCCGGCGAAGAGGGCCGCTTGGAAGGCTGGCGGCCGACGTTGACCAGGGCCAACATGGCGCGTCCCGACGGTCCGTTGCCGCAGGACATACCGGTCCATATTCGGCTCATGCTGGATCTGATCGTGCTGGCGTTTCAGATGGACAAGACGCGCATCGCCACCTGCATGCTGAACAACGATCTATCGCAGATGAACTTCGGCTTTCTGGAAGGCGTACGCGGCAGCCTGCATCTCGACCTGACGCACAACGGCCGCGACCCCGAGCTGGAAGCGATGTACCTGAAGACCAACCAGTTCCACATCGCCCAGTTCGCTTATCTGGTCGAGCGCCTGAAAGCGATCGACGAAGGCGAGTACACGCTGTTGGACAATTCCGTGCTGTTGTGCTGTTCCAATTTGTTCGACGGCGACAAACATCAGGCCGACCAGATGCCGATGATTCTGGCCGGCCGCGCCGGCGGACGCCTGCAGACGGGACGTGTGCTCGACTATCTCGATGCCGGCGACGAAAACCGCCGCGCGTGCGGCCTTTATCTTTCGCTGATGGAACTGATGGGCGCGCCCCAGACACGTTTCGGCGACGCCGAGCGGCCCCTCGCCCGGCTCTGAGCTATACTGCACGCGGCCGAGAATGAGGCATTATTCCGCGAGCAAAAGCGGTGGCTGGGGCGGAGCTTGGCCGGATAGCGGCTGGCGTCCATCAACGGTGTGGCGGCCAAGCGATGCCCCGGTTGGACGCACCGGGGCATCGTCTGGCCGCCGACATGAACGAAGTGCGAGCTCGACCTGGCCAGGCTCTGCCCCAGCCACCGCCAAGGTCTCATTCGCGGCCGCGTGAAATACAGGACTGAGTTGCATGAGACGACGTGACACATTGAAGATCTTGGCGACGTTGCCTTGGGCCGCGGCGGCCAACGCCTTTGTCCGGGAACACCGCCAGCCGCTGGGTTTGGTGATTCATTCATACGCGGTCCGCGGCTCCAGACCGCTCAGGCCCGAGTTTCCTCCGCTGTCCGATCCACTGGACTTCGTCGTGTACGCGGCCAGCTTGGGCGCGGCCGGCGTGCAAACGCGCATCGGCCCGCGGGAGCCGGCGGCACTCGACCGCTTGCGAGAAGCCGTCGCGGCGCGCGGCATGTACCTGGAAGGCACGATCGCGCTGGTCAAGGACGAAGCCGACCTGGCCCGCTTCGAGGCGGAAGTGCTGTCGGCGAAAGCGGCGGGGGCCGAAGTGCTCAGGACCGTCTGCCTCTCCGGCCGCCGCTACGAAGTGTTTCATTCGCGAGACGAATTCGACAAATTCGCCCGGCGGTCCTGGCAGTCGCTGGTGCTTGCGGAACGGACCGTCGCGCGTCACGGCATGCGACTGGCGGTCGAGAACCACAAAGACTGGCGCGTCGATGAGATGCTGGACTGGTTGAAACGGCTCAGCAGCGAATACGTCGGCGTTTGTCTTGATACGGGCAACAGCATTGCGCTCGTCGAGGAGCCGCTCTCGGTCGTCGAGGCTTACGCTCCTTGGACGATGACCGTCCATTTGAAAGACATGGGCGTGGCCGAATATGAAGACGGCTTTTTGCTCTCCGAGGTGCCTTTCGGCCAGGGCTTTTTGGACCTGAAAAAAATCGTGTCGCTGATTCACGCTTCCCGGCCGGAGGCGCGATTGAACCTCGAAATGATCACGCGCGATCCGCTCCGCGTGCCGTGCCTGACGGACGATTACTGGCGGACGATGCCGGAGCTTCGCGCCTCGCAGCTTGCCGCCGCGGTGGCGCGCGTGCGTCGGCACAAGTTCCCCGGCGAGTTGCCAACCATCAGCAACCTCCCGCATGCCGAGCAGCTCGAACGAGAAGCCGCGAACGTTGCACATTGCTTGCACTATGCACACTGACCATCGCCAGGTGAGCGGCGTGGAGCAGAGCCTATTCCGCATCGCTGGACCGTCGGCCGCCAAAGTCGGTCCATCCCAGTTGGCCATCCTCGCGAATCGGCGTCGCGCTCATCGTCCGTTTCCGATTCGAGGACCGCGAGGCAATCGCGAGCCCGCCGGCCGGTCCGCATTTGAGACCCGTACCGGATTTGCCGGCCTCACGATAGAAAGCTCACCGACTTGGCGGTCCTCGATGCGAGAGACTTGAGTCAAAATTCTCGGATTTGGCACCCTTCGTGCTAGGGAGTATGCTTCCTACGAATGGCCCGTGTTTCGTCGATCAAACGGTTTCAAAGTATTGTGCTGGAGGTGAGCGGTGGCGACTCAGTTGCGTGCGGCGGCGGTCTTGTTGGTCGTGCTGGTCGTGGGCGTGACTCCGGTTTCCGCCCAGCAGTGGGCCCGCAAGATGTTCAAGGAGACGCAGTTCAACTTCGGTGGCGTGGCCCGCGGCGCCAAGACCGAACACCGTTTCAAGTTTACGAACCTGTATATGGAGGACGTCCATATTGCGGGCGTCCGGGCGAGCTGCGGATGCACCACACCGTGGGTCACCAAAGACACGCTCAAGACCTACGAAACCGGCGAACTCGTGGCTCATTTCAATACCGACCGCTTCACCGGACAGCGCGGCGCCACCCTGACCGTGGTCATCGACCGCCCGTTTCCGGCTGAGGTGCAGCTCCGCGTCGACGGCTACATCCGCACCGACGTGGTCGTCGATCCGGGCAGCATCGTCTTCGGCCCGATCGATCAGGGCCAGGCGGCGGAGAAACGCGCCAACGTGGCCTACGCCGGCCGCGGCGACTGGAAGATCGTCGACATCAAGAGCAGCAATCCCTTTGTCACGGCCAAGGCGGTCGAAACGAACCGCCGAAATGGGCAGGTTGCCTACCGGCTCACCGTGTCCGTGGCTCCCAATGCCCCGGCCGGATACCTGCAAGACCAGCTTATTCTGGTGACCAACGACCGCAATTACACGCAGGTGCCGGTGGCCATCGAAGGCCGCGTCGTGCCGGATCTGACCGTCAATCCGACGCTCGTCTCGCTGGGCCGCTTGCAGCCGGGACAGGCGGTCCGCAAGCAGATCATCGTGCAAGGCAAACAGCCTTTCCGCATCACGCGGGTCGAATGCGACCACGGCGGATTTCAGTTCGACCTTAGCGCCGCGGCCCAAGAAGAGCTGAAAACCGTACACCGCGTCCCGGTTGTCTTTGTGGCCGGCAGCCACGCCGGCAAGATATCGGGCACGATCCGGATTGAAACCGATCTGCACGGCGGTGCGGCCACCGAGGTGCGGGCGACGGCCCAAATCGTGCCTACCGAAATCACCGCCGCCGAGCTAAAATAAGTGAGGGCTTTTTAGCTTGACGACTTGTCGGGCAGGCTTTTGGCCTGAAAGAAAGAGGTGACCCATGAGACCCATCATCGCTGCATTGACCGCCTTTGTCGTGGCCGCCGCCGCCTCGGCGGCTTCGGCCCAAGCGATTGTCTACGAAACCTACAGCCCGCTCGTCGTGCAGTCGCCGGTGGTGTACGAAACCTGGCGTCCGGCCGCAAGAAACTACAACTACAATCCGCCGGTTTCGTCGCCGAATTTCACGGGCTACACGTCGAACTACGGCAACTACGCCGCCACAACGACCTATTACGCCTATTCGCCGGTCACCACCTATAGCCCCGTGGTCACCGAGACCGTCACCGCCTATAGCCCTGTTGCGACAACGGCCTATAGCCCTGTGGCGACCACGACTTACAGTCCGGCGGTCACAACCTATAGCCCGGTGCTGACCGCGCCGGTGGTCGCCGCCCCCGTGGTGACGAGCTATTACACGCCCGTGGTCGTTCGTCCGCGCTATTTCGTGCCCGGCGAGCCGGTGCGGAATTTCTTCCGCGCGCTGGGTCCGTGATTCCAGTCGGCGGCCTGCAAATGCCGAACTGATTGGAAAGCACGGACATTTCAACATGCAGTTACCGCGTCACGGGCAACTCGATGACCGTCGCCGCCGGGTTTTGACCGACGAAGTGATGGGGAGTTCGCCCGCCATGGCGGAGCCATCGGCCGACGGCACCGGTGCCAGCAACACCGGCTCGCGGCGGCGCGCGACGAAAAACGCACGTTCGTATGGAGACGACGTCTTGACTGACCGCCAACCGCGCCTAACCGATCTGGTTCCACAACGCTACAGCCTTCTCTTCGTGGGCCTGTTTGCGGGGCTGATCGTGGTCGCGGGACTGGAGGCCGCGTATCTCTGGCTGCCCAAATTGACGGCCATGACCAGCGACGGCCAGCTTGCGGCCGTCGATCTGGAAGCCGAGGGGTCGTTGGCCAACTGGTTCTCGTCGATGACCTTGGCTCTGGCCGCGGTCGTGGCGGCCATCATCTTCTCGTTGCGGCGGCACCGGCAAGACGACTATCACGGTCGCTACCGCGTCTGGCTGTGGGCCGCCTTGCTGTGGATGGCGATGAGCATTGATGAAAGCGCCAGCCTGCACGAAGGATTCAAGGAATTGGCCTCGCACTTCAGCGGGCAGCGGGGCTACGGCGACGGCTCGATCTGGTGGATCGCGGGCTATGGCCTGGTCTTCGCCGCGCTGGGCATCCGGCTGTTTTTGGAGATGCGTTGCTGCCGTCTGTCGTGTACCGCCCTGGTGGCCGGCGTGGGCTGCTATGTCGCCGCCGTCGTCGCCAAGATCGGCATCGTGCCCGAACTGGGCGGCACGTATGCCGTGATGACGGAAGAAGGCGGCGAAATGCTGGGCGACGTGCTGTTGCTCTTCTCGATGGCGACGCACGCGCGATACACCATTCTCGACGCAAAAGGGGCGCTTTCCACGAAAGCCAAGAAGGCCGCCAAAGCGAAGTCGGAAAAGAGCGCCGCCGCGGAACTGAAGAAGGAGCCGTCGAGCAAATCGCAGGCGGCCGCGGAGCCGGTGAAGCGGTCGTGGTTTGGCCGGACGACGGTCGACGCGGCCCACGCTTCTCCGCCCGCCCCGGCCGCCAGGACCCTCGAGAGCTCGAAGGCCGGCGGCAAGTCGGCGTCGAAGCCCGCCGCGCAGCAGGCGACGGCCGACGAGGGCGGCGACTCCGCGACACGCACAGCCCGAAGACCGCCATCCGACTCTGCCGAAGACGACTACGACTTCGAGACGGACCGCCGCTTGAGCAAGGCGGAACGGAAGGCCCGGCGCCGCCAAAAGGACCGTTCGCGGCCGGGGGAGTGACGGCCCGCGGCTGTCAGTTTTCGGGCATGCCGCGCACGCGTTCGATCGCGGCACGCAACGACGGCACGCGATAAGCGATACGATCGAGCAGTCGCGCGAAAAACGGCACATCCGGCGCCAAGGTGATCGCGCCCCAGGCGAGAAACAGCCAGCCGGGCAGCACCGGCAACTGCAAGCCGGCAACGCCCAACAACATCAGGCCCCATCCGGCGAACTGCCGCCCGAGTCTCCAACGCTGCAAAACGCCCCGGTCTTTTCCCGTCGGCGGCTCAGCCTGTGGCAATTCTTCTGAAGCGGTCATGCGGCATGAATCCTTGGAATTCGATATCGTTCATTGTACGCGCATCTGACAAGAGATGTTCTGGAAAAGAATTCGAGGGATTCGAGAGGTCAGGTGCTTGACAACACGGGATCCCGTCTGCTGTTCTCCGACTCCAACGTTGGTTTCGCCGCTTCGGCGTTCATCCGAGAGCGCGCCAGACCGAGTAAAATGACCGACCGCCGACGACAGCGGGGCGTTGCCGATCAATTCCGGAGGTCCGTCGATTTGAGCTGTGCCTCGGGGCTGCTCAGTTCGATTACGGATTACGCGGCCAACGTCTGGAGCGTTGGCATGACGACCGGCGACCTGACCAGCCTGACGGAACCGGACCCAGGATCCGGCTCGCCGGTGTGGCAATATGCCTACAGCGGCGGCTACATGACCAGCGAAACCGATCCCATGTCGGGCCAGACGGTGTTCACGCTCAACAGCAACCACCGCCTCAGTGCGACGACGCTGCCCGGAGGCGCGAGCACCAGCGCCACCAGCGAGCAGAACTACGGTTACGGCGGCAGCCAATACCAGCCGGCCGACGCCACGCCCACTTCGAGCGTGGTTCCCAGCACGACCGACCCGAACGGCAACACGAGCGATTACCAAACCAACCAGTTCGCGGAACCGATCAGCGAGACCGATCCGTACGGCAACGTCGAGACGATCCAGCGAGACTCCAACGGCTTGCCGACCGTGATCACCCTGCCGCCGCCGGCCACCGGCGACGCCGAGCCCGTGACCGACATCTATTACGACTCGACCGGCGACGAGACCTACGCCACAGGCGCGGCGCCCACCTACGGCACTTACACCTACACGGCCGACAGCTTCGGCCAGTGGGCCACCTTCACCGACACCACGGGCAAAGAAT
>DATLUO010000104.1 GCA_035533075.1 Pirellulales bacterium
AGCCCTCGCGCCGGCCAAAGGTTGGCCGCTGGCGTCGAGCACTTGTCCGCTCAGGGTCCGGCCGCGCACCAGGCGCACGTCCAGCGGTTCTGGCGGCGTCCGCGCGTCGGGACTAATGAGCACCGTCCGCGCGTGGCCGACCTGGCTCATGAAGCCAAATGCAAGACCAGCGCGGGCCGTGGGCAAGGAGTCGGGTAAGCCCCGCTTCAGCTCCGGCAAGTGCGCCAACGCGCGATGTTCCGGCGACCGCTCGAAAAGCTTGACCACGTCGTCGTAACCGACGCGAATCGTCGCGTACCCGTTCGGCACGCCGTCCGGGCGATCGACCGCCAGCGCGCCAGGCCCAGGCGCGACGACGATGCGGAACGAGCCGTCGGGGCCGGAGCGCGAGTGCGAGTGGAGATCCACGCCTTGTTCGGCGAGAGATGCCACGTGTTTATTCAGATAGAGCGGTTGGTAATGGATGCCAGCCACCAGCGGCCGACCGGTTTCGCTGTCCACGATAGTGCCGCGAAGCTCGATGCCTTGCACCAGTTCAACGTCTTGCACGAGCGGTGCGAGGCCGGTCGCATCGGCAACCGTTGGACTGGCGCGAAAATAGGCCGGTCCGTCGGCGCGCGGCTCGACGCTGAGCGTGTAGTTGGGCTCTTTGCCGCATCCCTCAAGAACATAACGGCCTGCCTCATCGGTCTCTGCCACGGCGGTCGTGGTGTTCCAACATCGCACCTTCACGCCGCGCACCGGTCGCCGCGTCGCGCGGTCGCGCACGACACCCTCAATGCTGCGCGCGGGTTCGGCCACATAGTCGGACACGGCGCCGTACAGAACGCGACCAGCCCGCGGCGCGGAGGTCGGTTCGACCGGCGGCGCAGGACCGCGAATCGTCTCGCGCACCGCCGTGGTCGCTTCGAAGGTCGTGTGGCGGATGCCGGCGCCGCGCACGTGCAACTTCACCACGGTATTGGCGCTGAGTCCGGCGATGCGGAAGCGTCCATCGGCTGCCGTGGTCACTCGGGCCGGCTGTTTCGGCAACGCACCGTATTGCCAATCTTTGCCCATCCGCAACAGAGTTCGGCCTTGGGCGACGTCGTCGAGCACCATCTTCATCATATCGCCGTCGTAGCGGAGGATTGTTTCGACCCGCAGTTCGACTCCCGCGAGCGGCCTGCCTTCCGCGTTGACGATACGCCCGGTAATCGTTTTCTCCTCGGGCAGGTTGAGAACAATGTCGCCGGGCGGTTGGTCTTTGCGCAGATACTTCCAATCGGGCGCGAGGCCGTCGGCAGTTGCGACCACGAGCAAGTCGGGCTTGGCGCCGATTCGTTCGTCAAATTGCGGCCAGCGGAGCGAAAACTCGAAGCGGCCCGCGTCGTCGGTCGCGGTCGATGCGAGCGGCGGATCGTCCGCGTCGAAGACCGCCAAACGCACATCCACGGCGGCGCCGGCGACAGGTCGTCCGTCGCCATCCCGCACGCGACCGCTGACAATGCTTTCTTTGACCGGCTGAGTGGACGACGCGCCTTTCTCTTGGTTGTCTGAGACGGAGTCGTCACCCACAACCAGATCGCCGAGGTCTTTGACTTCACCCGCATTCACTTGCACGTCTTTGAAAGGAATGCCGATGAACATGTCTATGGTTTGGCCTTGATAGGGGCGCGGCGCCGATGCGTTTGAATAATAGGTCCATCCGGGAATCAGCCCGTCGAGCCGGAAACGCCCTTGCTTGTCGACGGGGATTCCCGTCGGACTTCTTGCCAAGCTGGGATGCGGCGCCCAGACCGCCGAGTTATCGTGGGCGAAGGCTGCGCTAATCGTAGCGTCATCGATCGGCTCGCCGTCGGCGTCGACCAAACGCCCTTGAACGCTGCCCCCCGAGACTAGTTTGATCTCAACAGTCTCTTTCCCGCCGTACTGCACGAAGCCGCCGCCCGCCAGGTTTCGCCAGCGGTGGAAGACAAACACTTTGCGTCGTTCGCCAGGCAGCAAGTCCTGGATTTCAAACTGCGGCCCCTCTTGATTTTGCCATCCCCAGCGCTCGTTGGCGCCGTGAGCTAGGAATCCAACCACAGGATTGCCCTTGGGATCCACGACGCGCACCGCGACCGGGCGGCTGACGAACAAGGGCATGTCGACGCGGACGCTCTCTTGCCCGGCAGTCGTTGAAACCTCGGCAACCCGTTCGTAGTTCGTCGAAATAAGCTGCTGCTGCAACGTCGGGAAAACCTTTCCACCGCCGAGGTCCTTGCCGCCCGCAATCTCGTTGGCACCGAACCCGCGCGGGTAGCGGTCGATGTCGTGGTGCTTATCGAAACCGTCGTAGCGGAACGCCAGAATGCCGCGGCTGGGCAATACCGGCACGCGAAACTCTCCGTTGGCGTTGGTCCAATAGCGGCCGTCCAAAAAGGCCTCGGTCAGCCCAGGAATGGCCTCCTCCAGCTCGCGGTTCTGGAAGAAATGGTAGCTGATCTCTCCGGTGAATGGCTTGCGGGTTTCCGCGTCGAAGACGCGTCCCTCAGCCCATACGCCACGCTTGAGTCGAAAATCTCGCTCGATCACGGCGCCCTGGGCGGAGGTGTCAGTTGCATGCCCGACGGGGATATATGCCGCGTTGCCGGTGGCAAAGGCGACCAGGCTGTTGCCGCTGCCGACGGGCAGGCCCGTGATTCGATAGCGGCCGGCCGCGTCGGTGGTGGCGGCGAGATGTTCCCGCTCTCGACTGGTGGTCACAAGCTGGCCTTGCACCTGGAAGGCCCGCACGACGGCGTCGGCGATCGGTTCGCCGGTGTCAAGATCCAGCACTCGCCCTTCGACCGGCTTGGAGGGACCGACGACGAAATCGAACTCGTTGGAGTAGACCGCCAGTGTACCGCCTCCCTCGAACCGATCGAGCACGATTTTCTCGCCCGGCTCGTTTCGGGCCACGATTTCCGTCGCTTCGATGCCGTCACCTCGCACCAATAATTGCACGAACCGCTTGGCGCCGATGTCGCGCAGCTCGAAGCGTCCCGTCGCATCGGTCACGGCGCTGGGCAATACGTCTCGCAACTGAACCGGCTCAATGACGTTCATTAAGTTGGCGACCCGCTGCCGCCAGACGGCGTTCTCAACTCCGCGAGCTTCGGCATCCCCGTAGCCGCCAATGTCTCTTTCGCCATTGAACCAGCGGATGCGGACCTTCGCGCCGGCGACCGGCTGCCCATCGATGTCGATCAAGCGTCCGCGGACCGGTTCGCCGGCTTCGGGCAAGCGCGTCCGCTCCTGTTGAGCGCCGGTCACCGCGCGCGCCAGCGCCTCAAGGAATCCTGCCGGCGGGCTCGTCGCCCGGCGAATCTCGTCGGGCGAGGTGAACGCGAACCCGTGGCCGGGCGCCGTGACCGCGATTCGATCCGTGTAGCTCCAACTCGCCGGCATCGTCGGCTCGACCGGCGGCGGTTCGGCAAAATGGTATTTGCCGTCATCGCCGGTGGTCGCCAGCAATCGCGGCGGCTCGGGCTGTAGATCGTGGACGCGTGCGCGGATCCAATACAGCCTCGCCCCCGCCACCGGCTTGCCGTCCGCTCCCACCACGATGCCGTGCAGTTGGTTGTCTGGTGCCCGCTCGGGCTTATCGGTTTGTTCCCGCGGTTTCCCACGTTCCTCGGCGGCCTTCCGCTTGGATTCCGTATCGTCGGCTTTACCGGCTTCGGCGTTGGCTTTCTTATCCACCGCGTCGGATGCCGCTGGCGGGTCGGCCAACGACGGCCGTTGACCCAGACCGACGAAACCCACGGCGGTGGCCCCGATGAGCCCGCCGGCGATGATCAGGACAACCAAGAGATTACCTGTCCGCGTGGAGAGACTGCGCGACGAATCGACGATCCGCGTCACGCGCCTGGCCAAGATCGACCGCAACGACACCATAGCGACGCCGGCCGCGCCCACGGGCGGCGACGAAAGCTCGGCGATTTCCAACAGCCCGCGCGCATACCCTTCTCGGTCGCCGCCAAGCTGTACGACATAGTCGTCGCACACCTCCTCAGCCGCAGACTCCAGCCGGCGCGCGAGCAACCACACGAGCGGCTGATAGAAAAACAGGGCCTCGGTCAGTCGCATCAGCAGGTTCCACCAGCCATCGCGGCGGCGCAGGTGAGCCAGCTCATGAACCAACACGTCGCGCAGTGGCAGCGACGCCTCGGCTTCGGGCAACAGCACGACCGGACGCCGCAGCCCCGCCAGGCAAGGGCTGGCCAGATACGGACTGCGACGCACCTCCGGCGCGGCTACTGCAAGCAGGGCCGAGAGTTCGCGGCAGGCCTGCTGCGCGGTTGGCTCGGCCACCGCCGCCGCGCGACGCAGTCGGCCTAGCCGGCGCCAAGCCAGGCCCAATCGCGCGAGAAGCCACGCCGATACCGCCAGCCATATCAGCGCAATTCCGATCGCCGCGTAGCCGAATGCCCGCACGTGGAACGCCGATGGCTGACGGGCTTCGGCGGCCGACTGCCGTACGGGCGCGTTGGGCGACACCGGTGGTTCTGCCGCTGGTTGTAAGGTGGAAAAAGCGAGCTTGCGAGCGCCGGCCCACCGAGATGGACGCGCCGCATGGTGGGCCGGCGCTCGTTCCACTCGCTTGTCCCACCCTACGCCCGTAACAATGCCGAAATCGCCGGGCAGTGGCCCGCCCTGTGCCGCAGAATTGGCGACGACCGTGGCCTCTTCGGCACTTTCGGGAGGAAACGATTTCAACTCCTCGTAACCCCAGGCCACGGACAATTCCACCGACCAGCCGGAGACGCCGCCGCGTGCCAACAGGGAGGTTACCAGCGGGCAGACGATTACCGCCGCCAACGTCGTGCGATACATGGCCGACTGCAACGCCGAGCCGCGGCGGCCCAAGAACCACGCGACGGCCAGGCCCGCCGCGATCAGCAAAGTCGATTGCAGCAGCCAGTTGGCCGCGAACGAGACGACGGCCCGCGCCGCGTCGAGCAGAGCCATTTGCGCGTGAAGCCAGTGCATGGCGGTCACCTCACTTCTTGATGCGTCGATTGATGAGCTTGCGAATCTCCTCGATTTCCTCGCGCGAGACGTTTTCGTTCTTCAGCAGATGGGCCACCAGGCCCGACGCGCTGCCGCCGAACACGCGCTCCAGCACGTCGCGCGTGGCGCTCTGCTGGAACTCCTGTTCCTCCACCAGCGGGTAGAACACGAACGTCCGTTCCCGTGCTTCGTGCGACACGGCGCCTTTTTCCTCCAACCCGCGCAGCAAGGTCTGCACGGTGCTGTGGGCGATCGGTTCTCGCCGATTGATGGCGTCGGTGATTTCGCGGGCCGTCGCCCGCCCGCGCTTCCACAAGACCTGCATGATGACGAGTTGCACTCGGCCGAGTCGAGGTGCTGGCATGAATGTCTTTCCTTTGAATGCCGGTTAGTTTACTCTGATAAATCTATCAGCATAGACTGTCGCTGTCAACCGAATTCTTTTGATGCTGCCGCCGGGCAAGCGTTCGGCGCACACTGCGTAGCAGAAACTCGTGAGAGTTCTGGCCCAACTCGCGACGGCGGCCAGACTTCTCACGAAGCCTGCTACGGGCGGGGTCGACCGCGTTGCTCCGCGACTACCGCCGCCTTGTCGTTCAGTTGAGCGCCTTCATTTTCAAATCGCCCAGTTCGAGTTGTTCGCCCGGACCGAGTTGGCGGTTTTCGCTGGTGATGCGTGGACCGCCGAAAAACTTGTCGCCTTGCTGGAAGCTCAGAGTCAGCCGCTCGCCCGGCAACACGTTTTCCACCCGGAACCGGCCTTCCGCGTCGGTCTTAAGCGGCGCCTGGTCCCGCTGCAGGAACCAAAACAGCTCCCTAGCGGCGCGACGCTGGTAGCCGATCTGCACCACCGCGTCGGCGAGCGGCTCTCCGTCAGGGTCGAGAGCACGGCCGGCGATGCTGGCCGTTGGCCGCAGCCGGACCGTCACCGGCCCTGGCTCGCCGCCGGTCAGTGTCAGCGACGCGGCCAGGTGGCGCCGGGCATGGAGGATGCACACGTGTCGCGGCCGGTCGGCCCCAAGGCCATAAATCGTGCAGGTGGCCGCCGCGATTTTGAAGGTGATCGGCCCCGTGTCCGCCACCCCGGAGACAACCGCATCGGTCAGCGGCTGACCCTGCTCATCTTCGATCGCAATGGTCGCGGTCTTGCCGGGATCGAGCGGCAAGTCGCACGTCACCGGCCCGCCGTCGGGCGCAAGGTCGAGAACCTTGACGGCATTTTGCATTGTCAGCGACTGCCTTGTATCGTCCGCGCCGGCGAAATAACGATCGTCGTCGTCGCCTATCGTCGGCACGCGTTTACTGTCTTCTTCGCTGAAGCTGGCCTGCCGATAGGTCATCGGCTTGTTGCCGTCGATGCCTGGACGGCCGATTTGCACCCCCCTGGCCGTCAGCACGCCGGGGCCTGGAATGGCCAATATGCGGAAGCGGCCGTCGTCGTCGGTCTGCTTCGACCCTGTCCGCAGGAATTTGGACCAACCGTAGCCGGGGTCGTCGGCATACTGGTTTCCGGGCAGCGGCACAAACTGTACGCTGCCCTTCACCCTGCGGCCGGTTGCCTGGTCGAACAAACGGCCCTCGACAACGACCCCCTCCTTCATCTCCACATCGACGTCGACGATTGTCTGGCCCGGCGTGAGCTCGAGCCGCACCGACCTGAAAAGCAGGTTGCCGCCCGGGGGCCCATAAACGCCCAGCCCGGCGTCGTGACTGCGGCGCAGGCCGCGCAGCTCGAAGCGGCCCGTTTCGTCAGTTTGCGCATCGATGGGATTGTTCCCTGTGCCTATCCTCACGCCGGCGCCCGACGAGCCAACCAGGGCCCGCGCCACCGGCTGGCGGTCGCGTCCGGTAAACACCGTGCCGCGAACCACCAATTCCGTTTCGGCAACGTGATCGAAGACTGGGCCGGTCAACCGGGGGAACATTCCCAACCTGCGCATTTGCGGCAGCATGTTGGCCTGGGCCGCCTTGTTGTACTTCTCGGCATCGAAGCCGTCGCGGTTGATGACCCAAAGCTCGTCGGAAACGAGGCCGGCAGCGGAGATGTTCACCGACGCCACCCGCTCGGTTCCAATACCCGACAGCTCGAAACGCCCGTCTTTGTCGGTGACGGTCGTGAGAGTCGTGAGAAGCGGGAGGAAACTGGCGTACAAACTCGGTTCGAGCTTGCCGCGAGGATTGCTCTGCTTCCACCAGTCCGTTAGAAAATCGTCAAGATTACCGCTCGGCGAAGCGGATATCATGGTGACCGCGACTTTGGCGCCGGCAATATGCCGGCCTTCCGTGTCGGTCACACGGCCGCGAATTGGGCGATCTTCGACCAACCGCAGCACGGCGTCGTCCGGCACCTGATCCGGAACGAAGTAGACCCAATCGGCCCCGTAGCCCGGCTTGTAGGCGAGCAATGGCCAGTGGGCCATCCCGACGGCCGTCGGATAGATTGGTGCGTCGTTCTCCCTGAGCGACAACTCAAAACGTCCCTCGTCATCGGCGACCGCGCGCTTCTCAAACAGCACATCTTCGCGCTTGCGGGGTGGCGGCGCCTTGAAATGAACCCAGTACAATCCCGCCCCCGCCGCCGGTTTGCCGTCGGGCAACAGCACATGGCCGCGAAGCACGGTCGGCTCGTCGGCGCCGGCCGCAGCCGCCAACGACGCCGCGACAAGTGCCACTAAGATTACGCCAGAGCGAGCAAGTTGAAGTCGGGTCATCATCGGCCTCCTGAAGCATGGGGGGATTGGCGTGCCTGCCGGCATTATGTCGCGCTGCCTGTGGTGAAAGCAAATCCAGCTAAAAGTCAGTCGTCGGCGTTCACCGCACTTGCTTCACCTTCACATCACCTAGCTCGAGCTTCTGTCCGGATTCGAGCTGCCGTTCTTTCGTCGTCAGACCGTCGATATAAAAATAGGCGTCGCCTTGCTTGAAGCCGAGCGCGAGCCGCTCGTTGGGCAAGACGTCTTCCACCTGGAACCGGCCCTCAGCATCGGTCTTGAGCGGCGCCTGCTCCATGCGCGCGAATCGTAGCAGCTCCGACGCGCTGCGGCCGAAGTAATTGACCTCCACAACCGCATCGGCCAGGGGCGCTCCGTCGGGATCGAGCGCGCGACCGACGATGCTTGCCGGCGCGCCAAGGCGAACGGTTACCGGTCCTGGCTCGTCGCCCGTCAGCGTGAGTGACGCTGCCAAGTGGCGCTCGGGATGCAGGATGCACAAGTGCCGCGGCCGGTCCGCACCGAGACCGTAAACAGTGCAGGTCGGCTCGGCGATCTTGAACGTGATCGGCCACACATCCGTGACTCCCGCCACCCACGCATCCGAGACGGCCTGGCCCTGCTCATCTTCAATGGCAATCGTCACGGCCTTGCCGCGATCGAGCGGCAAATCGCAGGTGATCGGCCCACTGTCGGGCGCCGGGTCGATGACTTTGACCGCGCCGAAGAGGCTCAGGGAGCTGCTTTGATTTCTCGAGATGGTGAAGTAACGGTCGTCGTCCCCGACGGTCGTCGGCACGCGCTTGCTATCTTCTTCATTGAAGCTTGCCTGTCGATACGGTATCGGCATATTGGCGTCTAACCGCGGGCGGTTTGTTTGCACCTGGGCCCTGAGCACGCCCGGGCCCGGAGGCACCAGAAGGCGGAAGCGCCCGTCGTCGCCGGTGATCAAGCTTCCGCGCATGACGTCGTAGCCGGGTTCTTCGACGAAGCGGTTCTCGGCCAGCGGCACATAGCCCACGCCGCCCTGGACGCCCAGTCCCGTCGCCTGATCGAAGATTCGCCCTTCGACGACGATCCCCGCCTTCAATTCGACTTCCACGTCGATGACGGTCTGACCTGGCGCAACGTCGAGCCGAAGCGCGCGAGAAAGCAAGTCGCCGCGCGGATGAACACTCAGCGGCACCTCTTGACTGCGGCGCACTCCACGCACTTCGAAATGCCCGGCCGCATCGGTCGTCGGCATTGTGGAAAAGTTCTGACGACCGCCGCCGGCGCCAACTTTGGCCATGGCGATGGGCTTGCGGTCCGGCCCGGTGAATACGCTGCCGCGGATCACGAGCTCCGCTTCCATGACATGATCGAACACGGGTCCCACGAACCGCGGCAGCCGGCCCGGCTGGCGCATGAACGGACCCGTGTTGGCGGTCATCTGCTTGTTGTATTCAGCGGCGTCGAAGCCTTCGCGGGTGACGACTCGTAGCTCGTCGGACATGTAGCCCGGCGCGATGATTTTCAGCAACGCCACTCTCTCCTTGCCCACGCCCGAAACCGTATATCGCCCCTCGCCATCGGTCTCGACCGCCAAAGGCGCAAACCCCTTGTAGAGGGGCAAGATCCGCTCGGGATGGCCCATGAGTGATTGCGAATTCCGTTTCCATTTTTCCAGCAAGCGATCGAGCGGCCCGTCTTCTGCCGCTTCGATACCGTTGACGACGATTTTGGCGCCCTTGACAGGCCGGCCTTCCGTATCCGCCAGTCGCGCGCGAATGGGGCATTTTTCCGTAAGTCGTAGCGAAAGCTCCGTCTTTGCGTCGTCGCGACCGACGGTGAAGCCGTCCAGCCCGAAGCCCGCCTTGTAGGCAATCAGCGGAGGCCGGTTCGCCGGACCGATCTTGGCATCGGTCTTTTCCAACGTCCATTCAAACCGTCCCTCGTCGTCCGTGACCGCGCGTTTCTCCCACCAGAGCTCGGCCGGTGCGTCGTCGGCCTTCGGTTTCAATTGCAACCAATGAATCTCCGCCGCCGCGGCCGGCTTGCCGTCGGGCAACAGCACGCGCCCGCGAATGACGGCCGGCTCTTCGGCAATTGCCGACGCGGCCGTGGCAAGAAGCAAGAGTGCCGCGCAGAGAGTTGCCGAGAGCGACGAAGTGCGACCGATTCGGAGCCGAGTCATCGTTGGCCTCACGAAGCAAGGGATGGTTTCCGTGCCCGCCAGCATTATGCCGCGCCGCGAGTGGCGAAAGCAAATATCCGCCTCGAAATCAGTGTCGTTTGCCACTGCCCCTTGACCCGCGGAGAGCGATGCGGTAACTGTTTCTCAGTAAGCCATCAATGGCTGCTGTTGTTGCTCAGGTTCGTGTTTTTGAGAGGGGGAGCTTGCCGTGACGGTGACTCACGTTGGTTCGACGAAAAAGTACGCGGAAGGCTGGCAGTCGATTTTCAGCGGCCAGAAGGGGGCGAAAAAGCCCGCGGCCAAAGCTGCCGGCAAGAAGAAGCCCGCTGGAAAAACGAAGCGGTAGGCCCGGTCATTCAAGCTGGAACCGCACGGGGCGAATCACCACGGTGTCGTCGACGAGATCGAACGGCTTCGCGTCGGCCAGGATCGCGTTGCAACGTTTTAGCCCTTCGTCGGCGGTTTCGATGGCGGCTTTCAGCGGTTGGATTTGGTTCTTTAACTGAGCAAGTTCGGCAAGCCGCCGTTGACCGTCGATCAACTCATCAAGCACTTTCTGCTGCGCGGCAAAGCTGGCCAGATCAGCGCGTCGGCCAACCGCCGCCGCGCGGCGCTTAATTGGCCGCGCACCGTGGCGGGCGGCAGGTCCAGTATTTGCCCGATGTCAGTCGAGTTCAGGTCGCAGTAATAGCGCAGCACAATGGGGTTTCGCAGTTCGGGCGGCAATCGCCGCAAGGCCAGCCGCAGCGCCCGCTGCTCTTCGTTTTCCGCTGCCGCCTGGCTTGCATTGCCGCGCGACAGCTCCGTCCATACCGCTTGCAGCTTTTCCCAAACGTTCAGCCAGCTTCGCCGTCGGCGGTGCTGCAAGCGGCAACGGTTGATCGCCACGCGGAACAACCAGCGGCGGCAATCCTCCTGGCCGCACGGCAACGACTTGGCTTGATGCGCGGCCAGATAAACATTCTGCAGTACGTCGTCAACTTCGGTTCGTGCCACGCCCATCGCGGCGATGAGCCGGCGCAACTTGGGTTCGGCCTCTTGCCAGGCGATCAGCAACGTGTCGTCGGGTTCGGCGCGCACCGCATCTCGCCGCCTGCGGCCGGTGGGCCGGCCCGAAGGCATTGCGACCTCCTGTTTTAGAGCCGCATTCGTCACAGTCGCTTCCCGTGCTCGTGGCCGCCCTAACAAGACAATGCGCGAGGGTGCCCAAGTGTTTGGCGAACTTCGCCACTTCTCCCAATCGGCCCAGAATTCGCTGTTAAGATGGCATAGTTTCGTCCGGCCTGCCTCATTATAATCCCGGCCCTTTCGGGCAGTGTACCCTGCCAGTCTCACCACCCGTTCCATTCGCTTGGGCCAACCGAGATGATCGGACGACGCCCGACAGCATCGCGGCAGTTGCCGGCTCGCGCCGCGTGCGCGGTGCCGTTGCTACTTGTCTTGGCGCTCGCGCCCGCCGTGGCCTCGGCCGACGAGAGCGACGACGGCGCCCCGCGCGCGCCCGCCCTTCGCCTGCGCATCGAATGGGGCAGAGGCCTCGCCCGCAAATGGCAGGGCACCCTGGCCCTGAGCGAGGGCGTGCTGTCGAACCCCTCGCCGCTGGGCATCGAAGCCGACGAACCCGGCTCGATGTGGATCGAAGAAGGCCGCTTATCCGTCAGCCAGCCCAGCGCTCGGCCGTACGACGGCGTCGATGTCGACGTCGACGCCCCACTCGAGGCCTCGTTGATCGTCGCGCTCTCGCCGGCTGACAATCCGATCAGCGGAACGCCTCGGGAGATTCCCCTCGCGCAGTTGATCCATCGCAGGTTCGACGGCCAGCTCGACGACCGCAAGAACGTATTGCGAGTGCTACGCGCGCCGGGAGACAAGCTGCGAGTCACGCTCGACCGCGACGCCTTGATCTACCAGTCCGACGAGCCGCTCGAAATCGAGGTGACGCCGACCTGTCTTGCCGAGGCCGCCGGCGCCCGACTCCGCTTGCAGGCCCGGCTGACGAACGCACTGGACAAGAGCGACGCCGGCGTCCTGGAAAAGGAATGTCAGCTCGACGAGCACGGCTCGTCGCCGCCCGTGGCGTTCTCGCTGCCTCTGCCGAAGCAAGAGGGCGTCTACGATCTCGATCTCCAGCCGACCCGCCACCGGTTCGGCCTTTGGTCGCCGGTGAGCGGCGGCCGGCGAATCCAATTCGTCGTGCTCAGCCCCGGTCCGCACTTGCCCCAAGGGGGCAGCGAGCCGCCGGCGGAAACCGTCGTGGAAATCGACCCCGCCAACCCCACCTGGTGGCAGCGATTGCCGAGCATTCCGATGCTGCCGTCGCTGCGCAGGCCCTTGGGCAGCGGCGATGCCGCCGTCTGGCAGCATTCGCTCGGCAATCTGGTGCAGATTGGCGCCAGGAACGCCGCGGGCTGGGAGGCCTACCCCTTGCCGATCGATCGGCCGGGCGAACCCCACATCGTCGAAATACAGTATCCCAACGACGTGCCGCAAGTGCTCGGCGTCAGCATTGTCGAGCCAAACGACACGGCGGTGGTCACGCCGACCGGCCTCGATTCGGGCGTTTACTTGCCCGACGACGGGGCCGAGGTCGAACCGAAGATGAACCTGCACCGGCTGGTGTTCTGGCCGCGCACCAAGACGCCCCTGCTGCGGCTCGACGGCTCGAAAGCCGTGTATGGCAAAATCCGCGTGCTCGGACCGCGTCGTCCGGGCATGGCCGCCGTCTTCGATCGCGACGATTGGCAAAGCCACAGCTCGCTGCCCCGCCGCTTTCCCGCCGGCGATCAGCCGAACGGCCGACTGCTGGCCGGCTATTACGACCGGCCGCTGTTTGCCGCCAACTTCTCCGCCAATCAGGCGGTCGATCCCATTCACAAGTACCGGCTGGACGACTGGCGGACCTTCTACGAAGGCGGCAGCCGGCTCGTCGAGTACCTGAACTACGTCGGATACAACGGCCTGATGCTCACCGTGCTGGCCGACGGCAGCGCCATCTACCCCAGCGAGCTGCTCTCTCCCACGCCGCGCTACGACACCGGCGCGTACTTCACCACCGGCCAGGATGTCTATCGCAAGGACGTGCTGGAGCTGCTCTTTCGCCTCTTCGACCGCGAAGGGCTGACGCTCGTTCCCGCACTCGATTTCTCCGCTCCGCTGCCGGCACTCGAGAATTTGCGTCGCGACGGACCCGGCGGCGGGGGGATCGAACTGGTCGGGCGAGACGGTCAGCCCTGGCTGAAGCACCATCCCCCGCGGCAGCACATCGGCCCCTATTACAATCCGCTCAACGAACAGGTGCAGACCGCGATGATGGAGGTCGCGCGCGAGTTGGCGCACCGTTACCGTCATCATCCGTCGTTCGGCGGACTGGCCCTGCAGCTTACGGCCGACGGCTACGCCCAGCTTCCCGGCGACGACTGCGGCTACGACGACGAGACCCTGGCCGCCTTCGAAGCCGCCAGCGGCGAGCGGCTTCCCCCGGCCGACGGCGGCCTGGCGGGCCGCGTTGCCTGGATCGAAAAGAAAGCCCGGACCCCATGGCTCCAATGGCGGGCAGCCGAGATGACGGCCTTCTACAGCCGCATGCAGACCCAGATCGCAGCCGAGCGGCCGGGGCTGAAGCTGTATCTGGCCGGGACGGGGCTGTTCGATCGGCCCGAAATGGCGCACAAGCTCCGCCCGGTGCTGAGCCGCGTCACCACCAAGAACGAAGAGGCCCTGCTCAGCGTCGGCATCGACCCTCAAGGCCAGGCCAAGCGCGACGACGTGGTCATCATGCGGCCGCAATGGGTGGCTCCCTTGCAGTCGCTGGCGGCCCAGGCGGTCAACCTGGAACTGAATTTCGACCAGCAGCTCGACCGGCTGTTTGCCGAGCAGCCGGTCACCGCCGCGCTGTTCTATCACGAACCGCGGGAAAGCCGGCTGAAGTCGTTCGATGCCAAGAACCCGTTCAAGGGCGTGCCGTCGCGCCACCTGGCGCAAGTGGTGCCCTCCGCGCAACACACGCGGCGTCGCTTCGTTCACGCCGTGGCGACGCTCGATGCCCGGGCCATGTTCGACGGTGGCCGCTTGCTGCCCCTCGGCCAGGAGCACGAACTGGGGCCCTTGGTGGCGGCCTATCGCGGTTTGCCCAACCTGCCCTTCGCAACGGTCGAGGGCCATTGCCAGCCGGTGACGGTGCGGTCGCTCTCGCACGACGGGCGGACCTACGTCTACTTCGCCAACGATTCTCCCTGGAAGGTCGATGTCAGCCTGACGGTCGAGAAGGCGGCCGAATGTACGGTGCGGAGCCTCTATCCGGGCCGCCGGGCCACGATTCCTTCCGGCGACGGCTACAAGCAGAATTGGCTGGTGCCGCTGGAACCCTACGATCTCTTGGCCGTCGCCTTCTCCACCGAAAACGTGAAGCTTTCCGGGGCCGAGGTCCGCCTCGACAGGACAATTGTCGCCCAGCTCGATGCCCGCATTCAAGACCTGACGGAACGCGCCCGCGTGCTGAAAGAGCCTTTGCCGCTCGACGCACCGGCCAACGGCGACTTCGAGCGGCCCGCGGTGCGCGGCGGCATCTCCGGTTGGGAAAGCGCTCCGGCCGGGGCGCTGGCACGCCTGGTTCCCGCACAGCAAGGAGAGGTCGTGCTCGACAACCAAGAGCCGTACGCCGGCCAGCAGTGTGTGAAGCTTTCGGCCCGGGGCGGCAAGGTGACGCTGGCCAGTGCCGCGTTTCCCGCTCCGGCCACGGGTTGGCTTTCGGTCTCGGTGTGGATGCGCGCCAAACACGCCGGCCCGCCGCCGAAGCTTACGTTAGCGCTGGAGGGCACCGTGTCGGGCAACGTCTATCGCCGGCAGGAGAGCATACCGGACGCGCGCAACGCAGTCCGATTGGGCGACGAGTGGAAAATGTACAGCTTTGTGTTTGACAACCTGCCGACCGTGGACATCTCGCCCTTGCGGTTGCGGTTCACGTGCGACGGCAACGGCGAGGTCTGGCTCGACGACGTGCGGACGTTCGATCTGGAAAAGCGGGAAGGCAACGATCTGGTGACCTTGGTCTGGTTGGCCATTCAACGGGCCGGGGCCAAGCTGGAGAAGAAAGAGTACGCCGATTGTTGGCAGTTGCTCGACGGCTATTGGCCCCGTTATCTGCGCACCTATGTGCCCCTGACGCAGGAACCGATCGCCAACCATCCGCGTCCGCGGCGTGCGGCCCCCGCCGCGCCGCCGCCCAAGACGGGACTTTATGAGCGCGTGAAAGACAGCCTCCGCTGGTGGCGGTGAAACGGTTTTGGATCTTCGGTTGTTGAGCGTCATTCCTGGCTGCCGGACCATCACGTCTTCCAGCGACTTCGTCCTGCCACTGCGAGAGCATCGGCGCAGACGGGGCAATTCAACGGCCAGGGAGGTTTTTTTGGGGCGCCGCCCTATTGCCGCCGAGGCGGGTCCGAGCGCAAAATGGAACCATGTCGGACTCCGGCCCGCCCATCTCCGATCGGCAGTTGATGCGCCAGGCGCAAGAGGGCGACCGCGCCGCCTTCGCCGAAATCGTCCGCCGCTATCGGCCGGCCCTGCTGCGCGTGGCTCAAAGCCGGCTGGGCCGCCCCGATTGGGCCGAAGACGCCGTGCAAGAGACGCTGCTGGCCGCCTTCCAATGGCGCGGCAGCTACCGCGAAACGAACAACTTCCGCACCTGGCTCTGGACGATCCTCTTGAACCAGTGCCGCCGCTCATGGACGGGCAGGCTGCGGCGGCCTCGCGTCTACGGTTTCGACGACCAGCCAGCCTCCGAGGTCGAGCCGGCGGTTTATCAGGCCAGCATCGAGCGCGGCGAAGCGCCGCCTTGGCAACGGCTGCTGGCGCAGGAACGGTCGGAGCTGCTGGAATCGCTGTTGAAAGATTTGCCGGCGGCGCAGGCCGACGCGTTGCGGCTGCGTTTCTTCGGCGGACTGAAATTCGACGAAATTGCCGAGACCATGCAGTGCAGCCTGGGAACGGCGAAAAACCGCGTTAAATGGGGTCTGGTGCGGCTTGCGGAAATGGTCCGCCAGGCGGAACAAGAGTGCGCCGCTCCGAGAACACGGCGGCAAGACGGCCCGCCCGACAGCCGGGCCGCCGATGGGCATTGAGCGAGAGTGACGGTTATGATCCATTGCGACGAAGTCTTCGACATTCTGACCCGCGGTCCGTTCCCCACCGGTGCGCCTTCCGACGGCATCGTCGAGTCGCACCTGAACCATTGCGACGCTTGCCGCCAGTTGGCCGAAGCGCTGCGGCCCGCCATCGAGTTGCTGCAGGAGGCGATCGGCCCCGAAGAAAGCGGCAGCTTGCCTTGCTATGGCGGCGCGGCCGAGCCCTGGAGCGGGCCTTCCGCCGCATCTCTCAAGACGAAGCAAGCCGTCGCCACACGACGAGCGCGGCAGCCGGAAGCGTTGCCGACCGCGCCGGGCGTTTGGCCTTGGCGATCTGCCGCTCGATTTGCCGCCGCGGCCTGCGTCGGTCTGGTGCTGGCCGGCTTGCTGCGACAGGTCGTTCTGCAAGGTGCGATGGCCCGGCGCGGCATGCCGCCCGCCGTGGCCGTCGCCGCGAGTTGGCGATTGGATACCGACGCGCGCCAATGGGCACAAGAGCTGTCGCTGGGCGGTCCGTGCCGGCAACCGGTGGCCGGGCTGACGCTGGCCGCCGCCCGTCCGGGACAGGCCGCGGAAGATGCCCTGCAGCTTGCCTGTTGCCTGGGTTGTCATGCCGCCCGCGGCAATTCGCTGTTGCCGGCCGCGCGCCTCGGCGGTTTTGTACAAGCGTGTCAAGCATGTCATTAAGCATGAGGGTTCTCGCTTGCCTGCCTCAACGTTTCAACGCTGCGCGGTTGCCAGCGGTCTGGTGACGCAAGATGACCTGGAGCAGGCCCGGCAGGCCCTGCGAGCTGGAAAATCGCCCACGCGGCAGGCTCTCACCGACGACGACCTGGCCATCCAGCTCATCGCCATGGGGCGGGTGAATTCGTGGCAGGCGACACAGCTGGCCGCCGGACGCAGCACGTTCACTCTCGGCCCTTATCGCATCGTCGATTCGCTCGGCAAGGGGAGCACCGGCGACGTCTATATGGCCGAGCATTCGCTGATGGGCCGCATTGTGGCCATCAAGGTTTTGCCGCGGCGAATTTCATCGCCCGAGGCGATCGAAAAGTTCAATACGGAGATCCGCACGCAGGGGCAGTTGGACCACAACCACCTGGTGCGGGCCTTCGATGCGGGCCACCATCGCAACGTTCACTTTCTGGTGATGGAATACGTGCCCGGCACCAACCTGCGAAAGCTGGCGCGCCGGCAAGGGCAGCTTTCCATGCGTCGTGCCGCCGCTCTCGTCGCTCAGGCGGCCGAGGGGCTGGCCTACGCGCATGGCCGCGGCTTGACGCATCGCGACGTGAAGCCGAGCAACCTGTTGGTGACGCCGGAAGACCAGGTCAAGCTTTCCGACTTGGGTCTGGCCGGCTTCTTCAGCCACGCGCCTTCGGCAAACACCGACGGCAAGGCCGCCGCTCGCGCCGCCGACTTTCTTGCGCCGGAGCAGATTCAGCAGCCGGGCACGTTTTCTCCCGCGACCGACCTGTATGCCCTGGGTTGCACGCTGTACTACGCGGTGACCGGCAAAGTCCCCTTTCCGGGACCCACGTTGACGGCCAAGCTGGACGGGCATCTTCACGCCCTGCCGCGGCACCCACGGCTGCTGAACGCCTCGCTGAGCGAGGAGTTTGTGGAGTTGGTCGGCGATCTGATGGCCAAGGATCCGCGCGAGCGGCTTGCCGACGCCGACGCGGTTGCGACGCGGTTGAAGGAGGTGGCCGGTCAAACCTGAACCGGCGACGATGCTCGCGCCCGCCACCAGCACCTTTCGACCTCACCCGCTGCTGCGCGGCGGACACTTTCAGACCCTGGCCGGAGTCTATTTGCCGGGGCGTCGCTTTGTCTATAAGGCGCGGCAGCACCGGGTGACGCTCGATGACGGCGATCAGATCGTGTTGCACGATGATTGCCCCGCCGGCTGGCAGCCCGGCGACCGCGTGGCACTGTTGATTCATGGGCTGGCCGGTTGCCACCAAAGCCCGTACATGCCGCGCGTGGCCGCGAGGCTGGAAGCGCGCGGCGTGCGCGCTTTTCGGATGGACCTGCGCGGGTGTGGAGCGGGGGTGGGGCTGGCCCGGCTGCCCTATCACGGCGGGCGCTCGGAAGACGCGGCCGCCGCGCTGGAGACGATCGCCCGCTTGTGTCCCGGTTCGCCGGCCGCGCTCGTCGGCTTTTCGATGGGCGGCAATATCGCGCTCAAGCTGCTGGGCGAGCTGGGTGAGGAGCGGTGCGGCCATCTCGACCGGGCGGTGGCCGTGTGTCCTCCGTTCGACTTGCTGGCGGCGGTGCGGCACGTGCATCGGCCGGCGAATCGGTTGTATGAACGTCACTTTGTGCGTCTGTTGGTGGCCCAGGTGCGCCAGCGCGAACGGAATCTGCCCGACGCGCCGACTGTACGCTTCGGACGTCTGCCGCGGAGCCTGTGGGAGTTCGACGACCTGTTCACGGCGCCGGTCTGCGGGTTCGGCCGGGCCGACGACTATTATCGGCTGTCCAGCGCGGCCCGCGTGGCCGAAAACATTCGGCGGCCGGCATTGGTGATTGCCGCTCAGGACGACCCTTTGGTGCCCGCGGCGCCGTTGGAGCGGCTGCGCGATTGTCCGAGCGTGGAACTGGAGATCACGCGGCACGGCGGCCACCTGGGTTACGTCGGCTGGCGCGAAGGCGACCATCGCTGGCTCGACGAACGAATCGTGGGCTGGCTCACGTCGTGATTCTGGATCGGCGGAGTCCAAAACCGTAGGGTGGGACCAGCGCGCTACAGCGTCAGCTCAGCAGTTCGAGCGTGCCCGTGGCGGGCGGCGGCGGGCTGTTGCGGTATTCGGGCAGATTGATGAGCTCGATCTGGATGTCCGCATCGGTCGCGCCTTGCTCGAACTGCTGCACGTAACCGGCCAGCTCGGCGGCGGTCGGATTGCGGCCCAGATACTGCTGGAAGAAATGGGTCGTCAGGTTCTGGAAGTTCTCGGTGCCGTATTCGAAGCCGTTGACGACGTCGACCAACGTCATCTGGCCCGAGCTGAGATTATTCGTCCAGTATTGCAGTCCGCCGCTGTCCGGTTCGCGGTTGAGCAGCCGCTGGTAGAGCGCCGTCACCCAGGCGGCGTTGGACGAGAGATCCGGTCTGGCGGCCGCCGCCGAGGCATAGAACTCAGGCGAGCTGATCATGCCGCTGATGACTTGCTCCGGCCCTCCGCTGTCCTTCCACACCTGGTCCCAATAGGCGAGGCCCGCGGTGTCGGCCGGCCGCAACAGGAACTGTTGGTAATAGCCTTCGATAATCGGGTCGAGCCGCTCGTCGCTCTCAAAAATGCCTTGGGCCACCGTGCCATAGGGCTGCCCGGCGCCGACCTGTTGCGTCCAGTAGGCCAGTCCGCCCGCATCGGGGGCCCGGCCCAACACCTGCTGATAAAGCTTATCGACGATCGCCGCCTGCTCGGACGTGATGGTGACCGTCGCCACGTTGCTCACGGCAACGCCATTGGTCACCTGATAGGTGAAACTGTCGCTTCCCTGGAAGCTGGCCGAGGGAGTGTAGGTGAACGAGCCGTCGGCGTTGAGCCGCACGCTGCCGCTGGAGGGCGGCGAAACCAGTCGAGCCGACAGCGGCAGCCCACTGGGATCGTGGTCGCCGACCAGCATGCCGGAACCGGCCGCGACGGATGCCGCGGCGCCGGTGCGCAGCAGGTAGGAATGGTTGACGGCCGTCGGCTGGCCCGCCACCTCGATCTGGAACGTCTGCACCGGCGAGGTGTCGCTGCCGCCGTGCAGCGTGCCGCCGCTGTTGTACAAGGCGACGGCAATCGTGGCCGTGCCGAACTGGTTGGCGGCGGGCGTGAAGCTGAGAATGCCGGTTTTCGAGTCGACCGTCGGCGGGCTGCTGAACAAGTTGGGGTTGGTCGCCGAAAGGATGCTGGTCGCAAAGTTGAGCGTGTCGGTGGCGGGGTCGTCTTTCCCGTCGACGATCTTGCCGGCCCAGGGCGCGCTTTGCGGCCCGGCGTTCATGACCACTTGCAGGTTGCCGCCGGGTGTGAACGACGGCGGCTCGTTCGATTGATAAACGGTGACCGAGATCTTGTCATCGGCCGACGCGCCGGCATTGTCGGTGGCCTTCAAATCGATCGTCGCCGTGCCGTACTGGTCGGGCAAAAAGTGCAGCGTCAGCGTGGCGGTCGAGGGGTCGCTGCCCGACAGGCTGGCCGTCACCAGGTTGGGCGTATCGCTGGCCGCCGACAAGCGGAGCTGGTCGCCAAGGTGCAGATCGACGTCGACATCGTCGAACACCTTCGAGACGGCGGCGTTGCTGAACACGAAGTCGGCCGCGTTCTCATTGACCGATACGTCCGGAAGCCCTTGCGCCTTAGTGGGAGGGTGATCGACCTGGTCGATCTCGATCTGGAAGGTGACCGGGTGCGACGAAACCACGTTCGCTCCCAGCGCGCCGCCGGTCTCTTGGGCCACGACCGTGACCGTCGCAGTGCCGAAGACGTGTGTGCCGGGCGTGAAGGTGAGCGTGCCGTCGGCGTGGATCGACGGCTGGCCGGTGGAGGCGAACAGCGGTTGGCCCGTAGTGGCTACCGAGGTCGCCAAGTAGCTGATGGTCTCGTTTTGCTGGTCGCCGTCGATGCCGGGACTGGCCGCGGCAAATCCGCTGAAGCTGGCCTTGCCGGAGTCTTCATTCCACACGGCTTTGGGTGTGAGCGACGTGAACGAGGGCGGTTGGGGGACAAAATTGGCAGTGATGGTGAAGGTCTGCGGCTGCGAGGCGTCGACGCCGCCGTTGGCTGCGCCCCCGTTGTTTTCGGCGGTCACGGTGACCGTGGACGTGCCGAACACGTTGGGATTCAGCGTGTAGGTGAGGTTGCCGGACGCATCGATGGCCGGCTGTCCCGTCTGGGTAAACAGGGCCCCGTTGGTCACGGGCTTGACCGTGAACTGAACGGACTCGTTCGCTTGGTTCGCGGCCGGCGGATAGGTGGACGAAGGGCTGATCTGGGTGGCAAAGCCGACCACGGTCTGGGCCCCGCTGTTTTCATTCGCGGCCGGCGGGTTTGGGTTGGCGGTCACAAAACTGGGCGGCTGGTTCACGAAATTCACCGTGATGGTGAAGGCGTTCTTGCCGGAGCTGTCGCGGCCGCCGTTGGTTGTGCCGCCGCTGTTGTGCAACTGGGCGACGACGTGCGCCACGCCCGATGCGTTCGGCGCGGGCGTGTATGTAAGATCGCCCGTGACGGGGTCGATTTGCGGGGGCGTCGAGAACAGCGAGGGATTGTCGTTGACGACCGTGAAATTGAGCGTCTCGTCGATCTGGTTGGGCGCCCCAGGGTTGATGTTGGTCGCCCATGCTTTGACCGTCTGCTGGACGGAAGCGGTGCTTTCGTCAACCGGGGGCGGATTGCCCAGGGCGGTCACCTCGTAGTAATACGTGCCGCTGGCGAGCGTTCCGCCGCTGGCGGAGGCGACCAGCGACGTCTGCACCGGCGCCGGCAAACCGGTGGGATTGGTGGTGGGCGGCAGCGCGACGATGCCGCCGCCCGTATCGACAAAGCTGGTCGCCGTGCCGCCGACCGTGCCGACCAGCATGTTTTCCTGACCGGAGGACGTGCCGCGGTAAATGTCGTATCCGGTCGCGCCGCTGAGGGGCATCCAGTTCACGGTGACGGCGCCCGTGGGAGGGGTTGCGGAAGAGGCGATCACGGCGTTTTCTTCCTTGCTGACCGCGGACTGGCCGCCGATGAAGCTGGGCGGCTGGTTGACGAACGCCACCGCGATCGTAAACGATTGCGCGGCCGAAGTATCGTGACCGCCGTTTTGGGTGCCGCCATCATCGTGCAGTGCGACGTTGACGGTGGCCGTGCCATCGACGTTCGTGGCGGGCGTGAAGGTAAGGTCGCCCTTCGTGGGGTCGATCTGCGGCGCGACGGCAAACAGCGAGGCGTTGTCGGTCGTGACGACAAAGTTGAGCGCCTGCGATGCCTCGTTCGGCGCGCCGGCGTTCATGCCGCTGGCCCAGCCACTGAAGGTTTGCCGCCCGGAGTTTTCCGAAACTTGCACGCTGGGCCCGCCGCTGAAGAAGGGCGCCTGGTTGACCGGATTGACCGTGATCGCGAATTTTTGCAACCGCGACGTATCGTTGCCGCCGTTGGCGGTGCCGCCGTTGTCGTGCAAGGCGACGCTCACGTTCGCCACTCCGTTGGCATCGGGAGCGGGAGTATACGTGAGGTCGCCCGTGGCGGGATCGATGGCCGGCAACACCGAAAACAAGGCGTTGTTGTCGGTCGTGACTGTGAAATTGACTTTCTGATACGACTCGTCCGGCGGCCCCGCGTTGATGCTCGTGGCCCAGCCAGAGACACGTTGGCTGCCGGCGTTCTCATCGACGGCCGGCGGCGGACTGCTGGGAATCGTAAAGCTGGGCGCCTGGTTGACAAACGTGACGGAGATGAGGAAAGTCGCCGGCGCCGAGGTATCGATGCCGCCGTTGGCGGTCCCTCCGCTGTTGTGCAGCGCGGCGGTGACGTTCGCCTGGCCGCTCATGCCGGGTATGGGTGTGAAGGTCAGATCGCCGCTGGAGCTGTCGATGGCGGGCGGCACCAAGAACAGGCCGGCGTTGTCGGTGCTGATGATAAAGTTCAACAATTGCCCAGCTTGGTTCGGGGGCCCGTTGCTGATATTCGTGGCCCAGTTGGGAACAGCCACTTGGCCAAAGCTGCCGCTCAACGTTTCGTCCGAACCGGGAGTGAACGAGGGCGGTTGGTTGGACGCGGTGACCGTGATCGTGAACGTCTGCGGCGCCGAGGTGTCGACGCCGCCGTTGGCGGTGCCGCCGCTGTTCTGTAGCCGCACCGTCACGTCGGCGATGCCGGTGGCATAAACGGCGGGCGTGTAGTTCAGGTTGCCCGTCGCGGGGTCGATGCTCGGCAGCGCTGAGAACAGGCTATCGTTGTCGGTGGTGACGATGAAGTTGACCGACTGGGACCGGGCGACCTGATTGGGCGGTCCCACGCTGATGTTGCTGGCCCAGCCGGCCACCGTTTGCGGCCCCGGCGTCTCGTGAACGCTCTGGTTGGGGCCCGCCGTAAAGCTCGGTGGCTGGTTGACGAACGTGACGCTGATGGTAAACGTCTGGACCGCCGAAGTATCGGTGCCGCCGTTGGCGGTGCCGCCGTTGTCGTGCAATTTCACGCTGACGTGCGCCACGCCGTCTTCATCGGCGGCGGGCGTGTAGGTGAGCTTGCCGGTCACCGGGTCGATCGACGGCAGCGTCGGAAACAGCGCCGAGTTGTCGGTGGTCACGACGAAGTTGAGCGTCTGGCTGGCCTCGCTGGGCGGGCCGGCGCTGATGTTGCTGGCCCAGCCGGCGATGACCTGCGTGCCGGCGTTTTCCAGCACGGCTTGATTGCCGCCTTCCGTGAAGCTCGGCACATGATTGACAAAGTTCACCGTGATCGTGAACGTTTGCGGCAGCGACGTATCGTTGCCGCCGTTGGCAGTCCCGCCGCTGTTGTGCAACTCGACTGTGACATTTGCCACGCCGAACTCGTCGGGGGCCGGAGTATAGGTGAGCGTGCCGGTGGTCGGATCGATGGCGGGCGGCACCGAAAACAGATTCGCGTTGTCGGTGGTGATCGTGAAATTGACCGTCTGACCCGCTTGCTGCTGTTGCAACGAGCCGGGGCTGATGTTTTTGGCCCAGCCGGTCACCGCCTGCGCCCCGGAGTTCTCGTCGACTGCCACATCGGGTCCGGCGGTGAACGTGGGAGGCTGGTTGACGAAGTTCACCGTAATACTGAACGTCTGCTGCGGCGAGAGGTCGTTGCCGCCGTTGGCCGTTCCACCGTTGTCCCGCAGTTCGACGGTCACGTTGGCCACGCCACTCACGTCGAGCGCCGGCGTGTAGGTCAGCGTGCCGGTGGTCGGATCGATGGCGGGCAGCGACGAAAACAGCGAGTCGTTGTCGGTGTTGACGATGAACGTGAGCTGCTCGCCGGCCTCGCTCGGCGGACCCGCCAGGATCTGCGTGGCCCAGTTGGCCACCGATCGTGGGCCGGAGTTCTCGTTGGTGGTCTGGTCGCTGCCGGCGACGAAGCTCGGCGGCTGGTTGACGAACAGCGCGTTGATGTTGAAGACCTGGGGCGACGAAGTATCGTTGCCGCCGAAGGCCGTGCCGCCGTTGTCGTGCAATTCGACGTTCACGACCGCGGTGCCCCAGACGTTGGGCGCCAGCGTGTAGGTGAGCTTGCCCGTCGAGTCGATCGCGGGCGCCACCGAGAACAAGGCGGTGCTGCCGGCAGGCACGTTGCTGCTGCCGTTGAGGCTGTTGATGGTATACGTGACGATGAAATTGAGCGTCTGGCCGGCTTCGTCGGGCGGGCCGGGACTCAGGTTGGTGGCCCACTGCACGGGGCCGTGTGCGCCGGAGTTTTCCAGCACGGCCTGGTCCCTCCCCGGAGTGAACGTGGGAGCGTGGTTCACGCCGACCGAGATCACGAACGTCTGCGGCGCCGACGTGTCGGACCCGCCGTTGGCCGTGCCGCCGTTGTTGTGCGCCACGACAGTGATGTCCGCCGTGCCGCCCGCGCCGGGCGTGGGAGTGTAGGTGAGCGTGCCTGTGGCGTCGATGGACGGCTCGACCGAGAACAAGCTGGGATTGTCGTTGGTGATTTGGAAGGTGAGCACCTCGTTGTTTTCGCCCGGCGGTCCCGGCACGATATTGCTTAGGAAGCCGGGCACGGTCTGGGCCGGCGCATTTAGCGGCAGCGACTGCTGCGGGCCCTGGATCGTAAAGCTGGGCGCCGCGTTCACCAGCGCGCCGAAGGTGTTGCCCAACCGCAACACGAGAAGGTCCTGCTCGCTGGCGGCACCCACGGTGAAGGGGCCAAACTTCGTCGGCCCGCTACCCAGCACGCCCGTCACGTAAACGTTGCCGAAAGTGTCCACTGCGATGGCGTTGCCTTGATCTTCGCCGGCGCCGCCGTAACTCTCCGCGCTGACGAGGTTTCCTTTCTTGTCGAGCTCGGAAATGAAAACGTTGTACAGAGCGCTGCCCGAGGTCAAATTGTCCGTGGGCGAACCGTTGGGATTGAAGTTGGCTGTCCCGGAATAGCTGCCGGTCGTGTAAACGTTGCCGCTGGAGTCGACGGCGATGCCTTGTCCTTCCACATCGTAGGCCTTGCCGCCGCCAACCGCCTTGCCCCAAACAAAGTTGCCGTTGCCGTCCAGCTTCGAGATGAACTGAGAATTAATGCCCGTGACGGCATCAGTAGAATTGTTCGGATCGAGTTGGGCATCGAGCCCAAAGTAGCCGGTGGTGTAGACGTTGCCCTGCGCATCGACCGCGATGCGATTAAGCGGTTGCACGACGTCAAAGATGATTTGACCGCTGGCGAACTTGCTGGTGAGCGCTTTCGCCCAGACGACGCTCCCGCTGGACGAACTCAGCTTGGCGACGAAGTCGTTGGGCGATGAACCCGCGGCACTGGTGAGCTTGGTGCTTCCGAACGTCGCCGTCGCTTCGAAAATACCCGTGATGACCGGGTTCCCGGCAGGATCAACGGCTGCGGAGTCGGCCATATCGTCTGATGCCCCGCCGTAATTGACCGCCCATTGCGCATTGCCGCCCGGCGAATACTTGACGACGAAGACATCGCTGCCGCCCGCGCTGGTCAGCGTCGTGGATGTCGGGGTGTTGACGGTGGCGCTCCCCGTGAAGCCACCCACGACATAAGCGTCACCCAAAGGGTCGACGGCCAGTCCGGAGTTGAAGTCCTCGGCGCCGGAAATCACCGTGGTCGCCCAGAGCGGATTGCCGTTGCTGTCAAACTTGGCCAAATACGCCATATTGGCGTTTTTGGCGTCGCTGAGCGCGAGCGGGCCGATGGTCGTGTTTCCCGTCAGCACGCCGGACAGATAGAGGTTGCCAAAGCCGTCCAGCTTCAGCGTCGGGGCATACTGCCAGAGGTCGCTCACCATTTGCTGGACCCACAGCAAGCTGCCGTCGGGAGCATACTTGGCGATGAAATCGTTGGGAGCGTAGGTCGTCGAAAGCGTCACCCCTCCGGCCCCTGAGCCGAACGTCGTGGTCCCGTCGAAATTGCCGGCCACGTAGATGTCGCCGAGGCTGTCGGCGACAATCGAGCTTCCGTAGGTGAATCCGATCGACGGGATTCCAAAAGCCAGGCCGAAGTTGTTCGTCACGACCTGCTCGAACCCGGCGTTGACGATCACCGACTGCCCCGGCGAGACGGTGATCGCGCCGCTATCGCCGGTCAGGGGCGAGACGTTGCTGGCGATCGTCGGATCGGTGCCCACGTTTTCCGTCGCGAAGGTGTCGCCTGGCGGAAGCGAGACCTGCACGTAATAGCTCTGGTTGACCGACACGCCGTTGAAGCTGTACAAGCCCAGCGAGTCCGTCACCGTGGTGGCGACCTGCGTGCCGCTGCCCGGCGTGCCGGTGAATAACGCCACGGGCACGCCGCCCACTCCCGCTTCCGTCGACTCGCGGATGTTGTCGCCGTTTTGGTCGTTCCATACGACGCCGCCGATCTGGTTATGAAAATAATTGAGGCCCCAGAGAAAGCCGTCCCAGATGGCGTTGGCTGGCACATTGTCGGCGGGACCGTTTCCTGGATTGAAGTTGATCGTGTTCGAGTACGATCCGCAGGCGTAGACATAGGCGCCGCCGGCGGCCGAGGCGGTGGCAACGCCGTAGCCTTGGTCGGTACCGTTTTCACCCGCGGTTGCGACCCAGAGAAAACTCCCTTGGCTGGTCAGCGCCGAGACATAAACATCGTCGCCGCCGGCGCTGGTTCGCAGTTGGCTGCCGTTGGGATCGAAATTGGCGATGCCGTCATAGTAACCGACCGTGTATACGTTCCCGCTGGCATCGGTCGCGATGTCCTCGGGCTGCAAGCCGCCGATGCCAATGCCGGTGTTGTGCAGATCGGCGGCCCAATCGAAGTTGCCGGACGAATCGAGCTTGAGCACGAAAGCATCGTGAAAGACGAAATCGGCCGAGGTATTGAGGTCGCCGCCGTTGGGATCGAGCTCCACGGGGCCGCCAAAGGTTCCCGTGTTATAGATGTTGCCTTGCGCGTCCACGGCGATTCCGTAGCCTTCGGCGCTGCCGTCGCCGGCGGTGGTATTGGCGTTGAGCTTCTTGGCCCAAACATAGTTGCCGTTGGTGTCGAGCTTGAGCAGGAAGTCGGTGGAGAAAAACGTAGTGAGGTCGTGAGTTCCGGGGGCCGCTGGATCGAAGTCGACCTGGGAAAACGGACTGGAAAACTCGCCGGTGACGTAAGCGTTGCCTTGCGCATCGACGGCGATGCCTCGACCATCTCCGCTTCCCTTGCCGGTGCCGGTGTCGCCGTAGGCGTTGACCCACAGCAGAGCGCCGGTAGGGTCGAATTTCGCCACCAGAATGTCGCCGGTTTTGGTAGTCAACGTTTTCGCGTTTTGCCCGGTGCCAATCGTCGCCGTGCCGTTGAAGTGGCCGGTGATGTAGGCGTTTCCCGAACTATCGGCGGCCACGCCATACGCCACGTCATCGTCGCTTCCGCCGAACGATTCGGCCCAGACAAAGTTTCCGTTACTGTCGAGCTTGGCTAGATAGCCGTCGTTTCCGCCGGCCGAAACAAGCGCGGTGCTGCCGAACTTGGCCGGGCTGCCGGCGCCATTGCTGAAGTTGCCGGCAATGTAGATGTCGCCGCTGTTGTCAACGGCCAGGCTCTCTTTCTGATTGATGCCCGATGAAGCCGTGTACGGCGACGACCAAATCTCCGTGCCGTCGGGGGCGAATTTGTAAACCGCGTCCGTGGCAAGTTCATAGACATTGCCGGCCGCGTCGGCGCGGATTGCAAACGCCTGCTCGGCGTTCGGACCCGGCCCCGCGATGGCAAAACTGAGGTTTGCGGCCAACATTGCCCGTTGCTCGAGCTGCTCGCCCCGGATGCGGCGTTTTGGCCATGCCGATACTGTTCGCCGACGCGACGATGCGCGCGAGCGCGCACGACGGAAGAAGGATGCCATGATCGAGGCCCGCTCTGGATGTATCGTGATGAGATCTTGCCCGAAAGTTCGTTGCCGCACCTGGCAACGTGCCGACGGTTCCCACCCCCCTGCGTAGACCGCCCGCTAAGGGGCTGTTGTAGGTTGCCTCTACGGCAAAGTCAAGAAAATTCCACGCTGATACGCTGATTGGCGTAGGGACGGCCCAGGAAGGTGGAAGGCCATCCTCCGCTCACCGCAGAATCGGCGGCACCGCGGTTTGCAGCGGGCCGCCGGTGACATGGACGTAGTCCGCGGCATCGATGAAGACGTTGACCTCGCTACGGACCCCAAAATCGGGCAAGTAAATGCCCGGCTCGATGGAAAAGCAGGTGCGCGGCAGCACCCGCCGCTCGTCGTGGGTTTCCAGGTCGTCCATGTTCGCGCCGTTGCCGTGCGTCTCGCGGCCGATGCTGTGGCCGGTGCGGTGGACAAAATGCTCGCCGTAGCCCGCCGCGTCGATCACGCCCCGCGCGGCCTGATCGACTTGCCAACCGCATAGCCGCTCGCCGCTGGCAAACGCCCGCCGTACCCGCTCGATGGCCGCGTCGCGTGCCTGGGCGACAATCTGGAAAACGTCTTCATACCGCGTCGGCACCGTCTGGCCCGCAAAGCCGACGCGGGTCAAGTCGCTGTACACGGCGTCGGCATGGTCGAGCTTGCCCCACAGGTCGATCAGCACGAAATCGCCGCGGCGAATCCGTCCCTCGTCGCCCGGCCGCGGCTCGTAGTGTGGATCGCCGCTGTGTTTGCCCACGGCCACGATCGGCGGATGATCGGTCACCAGTCCCGCTTGGCGAAAGAAATCGAGAATCGCCTGCTGCACTTCGAGTTCGTGGATGCCGTCGTCTTGGGCCGCTCGTGAGGCGATGAGCCGCCAAGCATGATCGTAGGCGGCGGTCGTGTGCTTCTCGGCGGCCAGGTGCATCCGCCATTGCTCGTCGCTCCACGTCGCTTCGAACCGCTGCACGAGATCGCCCGACGAAACCACCTCGACGCTCTGCGCCCGGACGGCTTCGATCGTGCCGGCATCGACGCGCGAGATATACGGAATGGCGTTCTGCGGCGAATACTCCATCGCCACCCGCCTCATGCTCGACAGCAGCGCCGCCAGCCCCGCGTCGAGGTCTTGCCAGCGCGAGTAAACCTGCCGTTTGCCCGGCAAATGGTCGAGCGCGCCTGATTCGATGCGGTGTACGAGCTTTCGCGGTTGCCCTTTCGCGGGCACGCAATAATAGAACCGCCGCGTGGTGACGGCATCGTCGCGAATCTGCAAAATGCGTCGCGCCAGCACATTGCTGCCGCGGAAGTCGTAGAATAACCAGCCGTCGAGTTGGGCCTCGACGAGCTCGGCTTGGATGGCCGCTAGTTCGAACATGGCGGGTTCCTCGTAGAAAACGGCATGGTAGCAGTGGCCTGTGGCCCGTGACTAGGGATGAGGGATGAGGGATGCGGGATGCGACGATTTTGGATTTTGGATTGCGGATTTTGGATTCAGGTCTTGGGTCTTTCTGCTCCACGCCTGGCTTGCAATTGCCAATTTGCAATTCGCAATTGGCAATTTCCCCTGAACGCTGAACCCTGAACCCTCCTATGCACGCCATCTTGGTCGCCATCGGCAGCGCAGGCGACGTCCATCCCTTCGTCGGCCTCGGCCTGCAACTCGCGGCGCGCGGACACCGCGTGACGCTGCTGGCCAGCGGATACTTCGAAAAGCTGGCCCGGCAGGCGGGCTTCGATTTTGTGCCGGTCTTCAGCGCCGACGAATTCTTGGCCCTGCTCAAAAATCCCCGCGCCTGGCATCGCTTCCGGGGCTTCATCGAGTGCTTCCGTGGCGGCGTGCTGCCGACCATCGAACCCACATATCGTGCCATCGCCGATCGCTATGTGCCGGGCGAGACCGTCGTCGTGGCCTCGACCTTGGGCATCGGCGCCCGCTGTGCGCAGGAGCGGCTAGGCGTGCCGCTGGTGTCGGTCCACCTCTCGCCTTCGGTGTTCCGCAGCGACTATCAAAACCCCGTGCTGCCGGGCATGTTCTTGCCCGACTGGCTGCCCGGCCCACTCAAGCGGTCGCAATACTGGCTGGCCGACACGTTGGTGATCGAGCCGTTGCTGCGGGGGCCGCTGAACGAGTTCCGTCGTTCGATCGGACTTCCTCCCGTGAAAGGGATCCTTTCGCAGTGGCACAATTCGCCGCACGGCGTTTTGGGGCTTTTTCCGTCGTGGTTCGCCGCACAACAGCCCGATTGGCCGGCCCAGACGGTGCTGGCCGGCTTTCCGCTGTACGATGAGCGCGGCTTAAGCCCGTTCGATGAAGACCTGGTCGCGTTTTTGGATTCCGGCGGTCCGCCGATCGTGTTTACGCCCGGCTCGGCAATGCTGCACGGCCGCGAGTTTTTTCAGGCTGCGGCCGAGGCTTGCGTGCTGCTGGGCCGCCGGGGCATCTTGCTAACGCGGTTCCCCGAGCAAGTTCGGCGAGCGTTGCCGGCGTGCGTGCGGCACTTTTCCTACGCGCCGTTCAGCGAGCTGTTGCCGCGCGCCGCGGCGCTGGTCCATCACGGCGGCATCGGCACGCTCTCGCAAGGCTTCGCGGCCGGGCTGCCGCAGCTTGTGATGCCGATGAGCTTCGACCAGCCCGACAACGCGGCCCGCTTGAGGCGGCTCGGCGCGGGTGCCTCACTCCCGCGCAAGCGTTTTCGGGGCGCGACGGTGGCAGCGGCCCTGGCGGAATTGCTAAACTCTTCACAGGTCGCCGCACGCTGCCGCCAACTGGCCGAACGGCTGGCGGCGGAGCGGCCGCTGGAAACCGCCTGTGATCTGATCGAGGGTCTGGCATGAATAACGCCCAAATCGCCAATGTGCTCGACGAAATCGCCGATCTGCTGGAGATCGAAAACGCCAACCCGTTTCGCGTGCGGGCCTATCGCAACGGCGCGCGGGCCGTTCGCGACCTGACCGAGACGGTCGAAACGATTCTCTGCGACGAAACGAGGAAGCTGACCGACATCACGGGCATCGGCAACGACCTGGCCGAAAAGATCGCCACGCTCTGCCAGACCGGCAGCCTGCCGTTTCACCAGGAGCTGCTGGCCCACATTCCGGTGTCGGTGCTCGCGCTGATGCGCGTGCCCGGCGTCGGCCCGAAGAAGGCGGCGGCCCTGCACCGCGAGCTGAAGATCAGCACGCTCGAAGAGCTGCGCGAGGCGTGCGCGGCTCATCGCGTTCAGGCGCTGAAAGGCTTCGGCGCGAAGACCGAGCAGACCATCCTGGCCGGATTGCAGTTGGCCAGCTCCGCGCAGCAGCGCATGACGTGGGCCGAGGCCGACGATTTTGCCCGATCGCTGATGGCCCATCTGCGATCTTGCCCCAGCATCAAGGAGCTGGAGCCGGCGGGAAGCTATCGCCGGGGCCGCGACACCGTGGCCGATCTCGACCTGCTGGTCGTGTCGGGCAACGCCCACGAAGTGATGGACCGCCTGGCGGCTTTCGCCGGCGTCGAAAGCGTGCTGGCCCGCGGAGAGACGAAGATGTCGGTCCGCCTGGCGGGCGGGTTGCAGGTCGATCTGCGTGTCGTGCCCGAAGAATCGTTCGGCGCCGCCTTGCAGTATTTCACAGGGTCGAAGCAGCACAACGTGGTGTTACGCGGTTTGGCGAAGAACCGCGGGCTGAAGATCAATGAATACGGCGTGTTCCGCGGCAGCGACTACGTGGCCGGCCGCACGGAAGACGAAGTTTATGCGACGCTCGACCTGCCCTGCTTTCCGCCGGAGCTGCGCGAGGCGCGGCGGGAGTTCGAGTGGGCGGCGTCGGGGACGTTGCCGGCGCTAATCGAGCGCGGCGACATCCAAGGCGATCTGCACATGCACACCACGGCCACCGATGGCAAGGCGACCTTGGAAGAGATGGTCGCCGCCGCCCAACAGCGCGGGCTGAAGTACATCGCCATTACCGACCATTCCAAGCGTGTTTCGATGGCCAACGGCCTCGATGCCGGCCGGCTGCGCGAGCAATGGGCCGAGATCGACCGGCTCAACCGGCGATTGAAAGGCATCATGGTGCTCAAGGGCGTCGAAGTCGACATCCTGGAGAAAGGCGGTCTCGATCTCGCCGACGACGTGCTGTCCGAAGCCGATTGGATCGTGGCCAGTCTGCACTACGGGCAAAAGCAGCCGCGCGAGCAGATCACGCGGCGGATTCTGGAGGCGATCGAAAACCCCAACGTCTGCGCCATCGCTCATCCCACGGGCCGCTTGATCAATCGCCGGGCGGCGTATGACGTCGATCTTGACGCGATGATCAAAGCGGCCCGCAAGCACCGCAAGTTCCTGGAGCTGAACGCCCACCCCATGCGGCTCGATCTGGACGACGTGGCCTGCGCGGCGGCCAAAGAGCAAGGCGTGCCGATCGTCATCTCGACCGACGCCCACAACGTCGAGGGTCTCGACAAGCTGCGCTACGGCATTTTGCAGGCCCGCCGTGCCGGTCTGACGAAGGCCGACGTGGCCAATACGCGGCCCTGGCGCGAGGTGCGAAAAATGTTGGGGCGGGGTAAATAACGCGGTTTGGCTCGACGCATGGTGGAAGAACGTTTGGAAGGCCCGCTGGGAGAATCCGAACGATGTTAAAGCTGCGTACGATTCGGTAGACCGAGTGGGAGAATGCTACGTGTTTAACGTCTGCCGCAATCGCTATCGCTTGACAGTCAAGATCGTTTTTGCGCACGAGACGAAGGACGGGACCGTCTTCATTAAACATGTGCTTACGCACGCCGACTACGACAAAGGTGGCTGGAAGGAGGATTGTTAAGCATGAGCGCGACCACTAGCCAAGACCAGTTTGTTGCTCTCGTTCAGTTTTTTGCTCCACGACCGATTCGCACAAAGAAGCGACTGCGGACGGCCTGCCAGGAGATTGATCGTCTGATGCGGCGACCAAAACTGTCGGCCGACGAGCGAGACTATTTGGAACTCCTCAGTATTCTCGTCGAGAAATACGAAGCGTCGCAGATACCGCCCCCGGATGTGTCGCAGGGAGAAATGCTTGACCACCTTTTGGAAGCTAAAGCTGTGACACAGGCCCAAGTGGCCAAGGCGACGGGGATCTCGGCAAATCTGCTTTCCAACGTCCGCGCCGGCCGGCGCGAACTGAGCAAGGAAAACGTCCGCCGGCTGTCGGCATACTTCAACGTATCGCCCGCGGTTTGGCTCTGACGGCATCTGGGCTTACCGGTGCCGGTACGGGACGCATCGACGCACCTCGATCAATTTCCATCGCGTATCACCGGCTTCGTCGCGTCGATGAAGAACGACGCCACGCCGGAAATCATGAAGGCCGCGGCGCACACGAACAACGTGGCGTTCCAGTTGATTGCCTGGCCGTCGCCGCTCAGCTTGGCAACGATCAACTGGAAGACCGCCGCGCCGAAGTTGCCCCACATATTACCCCAACCGAGCACCGCCGCCACGTATCGACCGCCGACGTCCTGCATGTAGGCCCACGTGCCCGGCAGGCCCAAGTCGGTCGCAAACGAGACCAAACAGAACAGTGCGACGGCCCCCCAGCGCGACTCGACATGGGGTATGGCCAGGTAAGCGCCCGCCGCCAGAAAACGCGAAAGGGCCAGCGGCAACGCACGCCCGTGCCGCAACCCAAAGGTACGGCTGAGGACATCGGTTAACCGGCCGCCCAGCAGCGTGCCGAACATGCCCGCCACCAACATGATGGCGTTCATATTGGCTCCTTGCTGCTCGTCGAATTTTCGTTCTTCCACCAGATACTTGGGGAGCCATGTAACCAGGAACACCCAGCCGATGTTGGTCATGAATTGCGACAGGCACATGGCCCACATGCTCGCGCTGCGAAGCAACTGACTAAAGCCGCGCAGCGATTCCAGCAGGTACTCCGCGGCCGGCAGGCGCGGCGGCGTCTCGCGCAACCGGCCGCGCTCGATGAGCGCCAACTCGGCGTCGTTCACCCTGGGGTGCTCCGCCGGCCAGTCGCGGGCGATCAACCAGAAGGCCACGCCCACCAGGCCACCCAGCGCTCCATAGGCCAGCATGAGCCACCGCCACGAGCCCGACCATCGCATCAGGGCCGTGGTACACGCCAGTGCCGACGCGGCCCCGAACCGTCCGCCAAACGCGATCAACGCGCTGGCCGCACCGCGGTCGGCCAGCGGTATCCACCGGCTCGACACGTTCGCGCTCGTGGGATACGCACCGGCCTGCATCACGCCCAGCCCCAGCCGCACGAGAAACAACGATTCAAACCCCGTGGCCATGCCCATCGCCGCGGCGCACGTCGACCAGCCGATCACGTAGATGGTCAGCAGCCAGCGCGGGCCGAAACGGTCGGCGAGCCATCCCGACGGCACCTGCAGCAGACCGTAAGACCAGAAAAACGCGCTCAAACTCCACGAGAGCCCGTCTGTGTCGAGTCCCAGCTCCGTTGTGACCGACTTGTGCTTGAGCAGTTCGCCCAGGCAATAACGGTCGACATACAGCATGAACGAGGCGGCCACGGCCACCGACATGACTTGATAGCGCACCCTGGTGGGCGCGGCGAGTTGGCGGCCGGCCGCGTCGTGGCTGGCGGTGTCTACTGCCACTCGACGGCCACCTTCGCTACCGCCTTGACGAGTTCGCCCTTGCCGGCCAGCGGGGCATGCGCATCGGAAGGAAAGAAAATGGCGAACGTTTCCGGCGGCACCGCCAGCCAGCTTTCGGGCCGGGCAGAATAGAAGGCGATGTCGCGCTCCGTCGAAAAGGCCGTTTCCGGCTCTCCACAATCGCACAGCGGCAGCCAGCCGATCTCTTCCTGTCCGGCCAAGGTTAACTGAATGTCGATGTAACGGCGATGCGATTCGAGCCTGGCGCCGTCGCGGCTGCGACCGGGGTCATGGCCCTTAATGAGGTAGATTCGCTCGCCGTCGATGGCGTGACGCCCGACGGGCAACTCGGCGGTGCTCGGGTCGGCAAGCGCCGTCAGCGCGGCGGCAAATCCAGGGTGCAGCACCGCATATCGCCGCCAGTCAGCAAGCCGGTCCAGGATCATGTCAGTCGTCCAAGCGCCGTTCGAGTAATAAGACGGAGGTATCGTCGTGGCGTCCCTCGCCGCCGGTGAATTCCATCGATTCGCGGAACAGTTCGTCGAGGGTCCGGCTCAGCGGCTGGCGACGGCAAGCGTGCAGCGTGCGCCGCAGGCCCTCGATGCCAAACTGCTTGTGCTCGCTGCCGTTGGACATGGCTTCGATAATGCCGTCGGTGTAGACCACTAGCCGATGGCCGGGCGGTATCTCGGTGGCCATCGTTTCATAGTCGGCATCGTCGTAGATGCCCAGCGGCAGGCCGCCGTCGCGCGTGGGGTCGCCGATCTCCACCGTCTTGCCGGTCTCCATGTCTTGCAAGAGCGGCACGCAGTGCCCGGCGGAAGTCCAGCGCAACACGCCGTCTTCGAGCACGCCGTAAACCAGCGTGATGAAACCCTCCTGATCTTGCACCAGGTTCTGGATACACAGCCGCCGGTTGATCTGCTTGACGAACTCATGGGGGGCGGCGTGTAGATCGTCCTGGAGCATGCTGATCAGCGTGTGCATGCCCATGATCGACATACAGGCCTTGATGCCGTGCCCGGAGGCGTCGCCGACCAGAAACACCAGCCGCTGGCCGCTCAACTTAAAGGCGTAATAGTAATCGCCGCCGGCCAGCACCACCGGCTGCCCGCCGCTGACGTTGATCTGCGACGGCTCGTAACGGGCCACGATCTCGTAGCCGAGCGGGGCCTCCATGTTCCGCGGAATCATCGACTCTTGCAACTTGCGCACCGAATCGACCTCGCTGCGCAGCTTCTCGGCCAGCAGCCGGGCCTGCTCCGCCTGGCGGGCCTTGAGGGCCGATTCCAGCAGCGTTTGCAACAGGAACAGGTATTCCTTGGCTGGATCGCGATAGATATGGGCCTGCACGCCGTGGCCGATGAACCGCGAGAGCGGATAGATTTCGCCCGGCCTGGCCGCCACCATCACGGGCATATCGGGATTGGCCCGCCGGATTTTCTCGAACAGGTCGAACGCCTGATCGCTGTCGGGGAAGGTGATCGGCAGCAGCACGACGTCGCAAGCCTCGGTCTCGAACGCCGCGAGCAGTTCGTCGGGCGAGCGCGTGACCCGCACCTGGGTGCCCCCGGCCTCCAGATACATGGTCAAGAGGTCGGTCTCTTCCTCGTCGTCCCAACCCACCAATACGCGCACCGCTGCACTCCCGTCTAACTGCCGGTTGTCGGACATAAACCGGTTCTCGCTGTTTGGGTCTCCGCCTTTGCGTGCTTCAGGCTACCGCCTGCCGCAGCTTCATGCAACTACGGGCCCTTCTTATCGCCTTGGCCGCGGATTTCTTCCATCATGAAGCTCATGGCGTGGCCGTATTCGCGGACGGCGGTGAGATAGTCTTTCTTTTCGGCGGCGGCCAGCGCCCGCGCGTCGAGATGGTTGAAGTGGCTCCAATCGACGGAGTACTTTGCCTCCAACGCGGCCTTGCGCAGCTCGTCGACAAACTTGGCGAGTTTGCCGACGAATTCGTTGTTGATCAGCACCGTGTGCGGGTTATAAGTCCCGTGGCCGAAGTGCTGGCCTTCGAGTCGCCTTCCCTGCGTGCCCAGGGCCCGCGCCAGCACCGTTGCGCCACTAATCAGCGTGGCCAGCCCCATGACCGCGGCCCCACCGGGATGCCGGGCCAGCACCAATAATAACGTCGCCAGGGCGAACACCCCCAGCACGACCCACGCCACCGGATGCACCGGCCGGCGCGTCGCTCGTCCCGGCGCCGGCCAGGCGATGTTGGCGGCCGGCGGAACGCCCACGACCCTGGCCACAATCACGCTGATGTTGTCCGGCCCTCCGCGCAGGTTGGCGAGATCGACCAGCACGCGCACCGCCTCGGCCGGGCTGAATGTGCTCAGGATGGCGCCGATCTCTTCGTCACTGACTTGCCCGCTCAGGCCGTCGCTGCAGAGCAGGAAGGTGTCGCCCGCCGCCGTCGGCCACGGCCCTTCCAGATCGACCTCGACGTGCGGCGATGGGCCAAGCGAACGCGTGATGATGTTCTTCGGAATGTAGCCGGGCACCTCGTCTTCGCGCAGCTTGCCGGCGGCCATCATCTCCCACACCAGGCTGTGGTCGAACGTGAGTTGCTCGATGCGGTTGCCGCGCAGACGATAAACGCGGCTGTCGCCCACGTGGGCCACGACCGCGCCCTGGGGCAAGAGCAGCAGCACGCTGGTGGTGGTGCCCATGCCGCGGAAGTCGAGATTGGCCTGGCCCCGCGAATGGATGCGGTCGTTGGCGTCTTCGATGGCCTTGCGGACGGCCAAGGGCGCCGCTTCGTCGAGCAGTTTGTGGTAGGTCAACGGCACGGTGTCGCAGGCCATTTTGCTGGCCAGCTCGCCGGCGGCGTGGGCGCCCATGCCATCCGCCACCATGAACAGGTGGCCACGCTGCAACCAGAGTTCGCCGCTCTTGGCCATCACCACCGTGATCGAATCCTGGTTGTTCGAGCGGCGCAACCCGATGTCACTAAGAGCGGCATGTTCGACGTAGCTCTCCCAGGTCAAGCTGCTTTCGGCCATACGGTTGGCTAACAGGCTCATGTTTCGTGCGGGGGGGAGAACCAACGGCGCCAGAGCCGCCTTGCAAATTCTAATTCGTGGCAGCGCTTGATGATAGATAGTCAACCGCTCAAACACAGAATGGCCTTCCCTTGGCCGGCGACTTTTGGTACTTAGGCCCGCGAGATACCCGTCGGGCGGCGGGGCAATTGTGCCCTGGGCATCTCACTCCACCTCGGTCGTGGCGGGCCGATTACGAACCCCGTCTGCCGGCTTGTCAAGTCACAGTCCCATCTTGCCCCTCTTATTCGGAGATCAACCGATGAAACGGTTGCACGTGCGCGCGGCTGCGTTGGCCGGCTTGACGGCAGTGGCGGTTTTTGCCGTCGTGCAAATCCACCGCGCCCAGCCCGTCGCCCTGGGGCAAGATCGGCCGCCCGAGGTCGTCCCGCAGAAGAAAAAGCCGAAGCCCAAAGCCGCCCCGCGCCGAAAACCGGCCGCACCGCCCGCGACTCTTCCGTCGCCGGCCGAAGACCGCTATTCCGATCGCTACGCCGAACGTTACAGCGACGCGAGTCTCGCTGAGCCGCCGCCGGCGACGGAGGGCGCCGCGCTACTGGGGTCCAACCTCGACGAAGTACCCGAAGCGGGGCCCGATCTGTATCGAGACGGCGCCGACGGTCCAGCCCCAGTGCGTTCCGTAGCCGGTCGCAATAGCCCGGCGAGCGATCCGTTCGCCCAAGCCGTGACTGCCGACGATCGCGGTCCTCTGGCGAGAAAGGCGGCATCGGCCGGCAAAAAGCCGTCGCGGACCGGCCGGGGCGACCGCGCAGGGGCCGCGGCCCACACGAAGCACGCCCGTCCGGCCATCGACGCCTTCGGCCCCGATTCTGCGGAACGGCCGACGAGCGACGACCGTCGGGCAAGCAACGCTCCGCCTCGCGATCCCTTTGGCGATGCCGCCCCGGCGCGGCCGGCCGTTGAGAAACCGCGTTCGATGACCGGCCACGGCCGGCCCGGCGGCAAGCAGCTCGAAGGCGCCCAGTCGCCGACGCTGGTCGTCGAAAAGGCCGCGCCCGACGAAATTCAGGTCGGCAAACCGGCGGTGTTTGCCATTCGCGTACAGAACACGAGTACGGCCACGGCGCACGAGGTGGTGATTCAGGATCTCATCCCGCAAGGCATGCAGCTTATCGACACGCACCCCGCCGCGGCCGAGGTGCTGGACGGCCGCGTCGTCTGGTCGGTGGGCACGTTGAAGCCCAACGATACGGCCACGGTCGAAATGGAGTTGATGCCATTGACCGAGGGGGAGATCGGCAGCGTGGCAACGGTGCATTTTGCCGGCGAGGCATCGGTCCGCACCCGTTGCACGCGGCCCCAATTGGCCCTCGACGTGAGCGTGCCCGGCGAGGTGTTGATCGGCGACGACGTGGCCATCGCCATCAAGATATCGAACCCCGGCACGGGCATCGCCACGGGCGTGGTCTTGGCGGAAACCATCCCCGACCAGCTTCAGCACCCCTCGGGCAGCGAGCTGGAATATGAGGTCGGCGACCTGAAACCGGGCGAGTCGCGGCAGATCGAGCTGACGATGAACGCCGTCAAGGCGGGCCAGGTGGTCAACAACCTCGTGGCCCAGGGCGAGGGGCAGTTGCGGGCCGAGCAGCAATCGGAGTTTATGGTCGTGGCCCCGCAGCTCGAAGTTTCGATGCAGGGGCCGAAACGACGCTATCTCGAACGGCAGGCCACCTATACGGTGACGGTGAGCAATCCCGGCACGGCGCCGGCCAAAGAGGTGCAGCTTGTCACGCACTTGCCCAAGGGCCTGCAATTCGTCGACGCCAACAACGCCGGCCAGTACGATCCGGTCACGAACACCGTCCATTGGTTGCTGGACGAATTGCCCGCCAAGGAGGCCGGGCAGGTGACACTCACCACGTTGCCGATCGAGCCGGGCGAACAGATGCTCAAGGTCGAAGGCGTCGCCCAGCGGGGTTTGTCGGCCGAGCAGGAAGAGGTGGTTTCCGTCGAGGGAGTCGCGGCGATCCTGTTCCAATTGGCCGATATTGCCGACCCGATCGAGGTCGGGGGCGAGACGACCTATGAGATTCGCGTGGTCAACCAGGGTTCCAAGGCGGCGACCAATATCGAGTTGGTGGCGACCTTTCCGCCGCAGCTCAAGCCGCGCAGCGCTCACGGCCCCACCCGCGACGCGATTCATGGACAGGAAGTCCGCTTTCAGCCGCTCGGCCGGTTGCCGCCCAAAGGCGAGACGACTTACCAGATTCGGGCGCAGGGCATTCAGCCGGGCGACCTGCGGGTGCAGGTGCAGCTTTTGACCGACGAGATGCAAAGCCCGGTGACGAAAGAAGAAAGCACGCGGGTCTATGCCGACGAGTGAGGGCGCTCGTAGGGTGGGGCCAGCGAGCTTGCCCGGCGGATTTACCGCGCGGTGGGTTGGCCGGCAGCCGATTTCTTCCTATCATTGAGTGTTCCAAAGTCATAGCGACAGGCACCTTACTTAGATAGGACGACCAACGATGGCCAAACAGGGGCCGCGCAAAAAGCTGCCGAAAGAACTCGCCGTCATCAACGCCGACAACTGCACGGGCTGCGAGGCATGCCTGGAAGTTTGCCCGGTCGATTGCATCGTCAAACTCCAGCAATTCGACGCTTTTCAAAACCTTCAAAGCTGGTGCCAGATCGATCTGGAGCGTTGTGTGGGTTGCGAGGTCTGCGTCCACATTCCTCGCAAGAAGACCGATCCCTACGACCTGACCGTCTGCCCGTGGGATGCCATTGAGATGGTTCCCACCGAGCAAGTCGCCCAGTACGTGGCCCAGATCGGCGGGCCGCCGGAATATATCGAGCAGAATTGGGACCGGCTGGTCGGCACGGCTCAGCACCTGGCGGAGCTGAAGGCTTCGGGCTAGGAATCAATGTCGAACGCTGATTGGTCGCCCCGACTTGAGCTGGCGCGGACGGCGGCCCGCGAGGCGGGCGCGATCACGCTCCGCTACTTTCGCGAGCACAACTACGCGGTCGAGTTGAAACGCGATCAGTCGCCGGTGACGGTGGCCGATCGTGAGGCCGAGCAACACCTTCGTTCTCGGATCGCCGAGGTTTTTCCCGGCGATGCCGTGCTGGGCGAAGAGTTTGGCGAGCGGCCAGGCGATTCGGGCTATCGCTGGATTCTCGACCCGATCGATGGCACGAAGTCGTTTATTTCGGGCGTGCCGCTGTACGGGGCTCTGATCGGCGTCGAATTCGAACAGCGAAGCGTGGTCGGCGTCATTCACATCGCCGCGCTCGACGAGATGGTCTATGCGGCACGCGGTCAAGGCGCGTGGATGCTGCGTGGCGATCGCCCGCCGATGGCGGCCCGTGTGTCACGGACGCCGCGTTTGGCGGACAGCCTGTTTTGCACGTCCGAGGTCAAATCGTTTTCCAAGTCGGGCCGCCGGCAGGCCTTCGACGATTTCGACGCGGTCTGTCGCCTGAGCCGCACTTGGGGCGATTGTTACGGCTATTTGTTGGTCGCCACTGGCCGGGCAGACCTGATGGTCGATCCGCTGATGAACGTCTGGGACTGTGCCGCGTTGCAACCCATTTTGGAGGAAGCCGGCGGCACGTTTACCGACTGGCAAGGCGTGCCGACGATCTACGGTGGCGAGGCGATTGCCACGAACGGGCTGGTGCTCGACGAAGCATTGGCCATTGCGCGGCGGTATCGCGCGTAGCCCGCTTGCTCCGCAAGCGGAACGGCGTGCCATCTCGTTAGGCTTTCCGTCCTCAAGACGCTGCAAGTTGGTCACGCCCATCCGCTTGCGGACCAAGCGGGCTACCTGCCGCAAACCGCCCAACAAAGAAAGCCGTCCGAGCAGGCCCGGACGGCTTTCAAGCTTGTTCGTTGACCGTCGCCGGACGGCTTAACGCTTGATCTTGCTGTGGACCTTGGTGGGAGCAGCCGGATGGGGCGGCAGGGCTTCCGCCTTGTGAGGCACCACAGGCAACACATCCACCACTTTGGTATCGCCGTGCGTCAGGTCGGCCGTCTCGTGGACGCGGCCGTTGGTATCCCACCAACGCCAGCGGCCGGTCGGGTTGCCATCGACGTACTCGCCCTGCGTCGATTTCTGACCGTTCTGGTGCCACCAGGTCCACTTGCCCACCTGTTTGCCGGCATCGTAAGCGCCTAGTAAGGCGACCTGTCCCGTCTCGTACCACCAGTGGAACTTGCCCACCTGCAGATCGTTGCGATACTCGCCCTGCATCTGCTTCTGACCGCTCTGGTACCACGTGATCCAGATGCCGTGCTTCTCGTCCTTGCCCTGCTTGATGTAGGTGGCCACTTTGGCGGTCCACCAGTCGTCGGGCGTCTGCACGACTTCCCTGGCGTGGAGGTACATGCCCTCGGTCTTCTTCTGCTTGTTGGCGTAGTAGTCGATCTTGGGAGCGACCTTGCGGCCGGCCTGATAGCTGTCCTTGATGGTCAGATGGCCATCGGCGCTCCACTCATTGTGTTCGCCGTCGATTTCGCCGTCGCGGTAGTCGATTTCCCGCATTTTGCGGCCGGTGGCGAAGTACCAGGTCGACTTGCCGTCGCGGTTTCCGCCGGCGAAGTGCCACTCGCTGATCTTCCGTTGCTTGCTGTCGTAGATGCCCCAGCGGCCGTTCAGCTTGCCGTTCTCGAAGGCCGCTTGCGACACAAACGGCGCAGAAAACTGCTGGTAGGGGAGCTTGGTCAGCAGATCAACTTCGTTGCCACGATACCAGCGGTTCCAGACGCCCTCGCGCTCGCCGTTGCGATAGTGGCCTTCGGCGACGATCGTGCCGCGGTCGTCGAACATCTTCCACGAGCCGTGGTTGATGTAGTTGCCGTCGGCGTCCTGGGTGACTTCGCGCTCGATGCGGATGCTGCCGTTGGGAAACCGCTCGCGGATGACCTCGTGCTCGCTCTCCTCGTCGCCCGTTTCGGGGGCCGGAGCGGCCTGCTCGCCGGAGTGTTCGTCCGGCATGGCGCTCTCTTCGTCGGCCGACTCGTCGCGATTCGAGTTCTCGCCGTACTCATAGTCGTCGCCGTCCTCCGTCAGAAGAGCGGTCGCCGTGGGAATTCGTTTAAAGCCGGGATAGCCGTCCTCCGCGTGTGCCGCCAGGCCGTCGAGCGACAACACGAAGCATGCGGCTAGAGGTAAGGGAAAAAGGGCCGAGTAGCGGGCCATTGCTCACTCCTTTAAGTCCAAAAGTAATTCTGCCAGCCGCCGAAACTCCGCGATTCAGTTAACCTTATCGGCATACCGCGCCGTTACCTTCGGCGTTTCTGGCATCTCGGAAGACGGCGAAAATAGGGCGAGATTGCGGCCTGTCCGGTTAGGCCATCACGGTAGGCTGGGCGAACTGAGCGATTTTTCGTAAGATCGGTAAACCGCGGGCCGACGTTCCTTCGTCCTGGGCCAACTGGAGGGCTGAGCCGCGCGGGTTTCAGGCAACGACGAGCAGTAGGAAGATGATGGAACCGGAAGCCGTCCGCCAGCGTATCAACGAGCTAAAAGACCGCGACATGGTGGTGCGCCAGCGCGCCGTCGAGGCCTTGTCGGGCATGGGGGCCGATACCGCGGAGGTGGTCGCGGCACTGACCCAGGCCTTGCGCGACAGTTCCAGCGGGGTGCGTCGCCGTGCGGCACAGGCACTCGGCAAGTTGGAGGCCGCGGCGGAACCGGCGGTGGTGGCCCTGACGGAGGCCCTGCGCGACCGCATTCACACGGTCCGCGATGCCGCCCGCGAGGCCCTGGCCGCAATCAAGCCCCGCAATTGACGCGCAAGGACCCAAACAGGCGGCTGGGGCAGAGCTTGGCCCGATTCGGCCCGGTTTGAGAACACGCTCTGCGGCCAAGCTCTGCCCCAGCCACCGCCCGTCCATCAATTGACGAATGACACAAGGAACAGAGTTGCCCGACACGCCCGAACCACCGCCGACCGTGCCCGCCGGCCGACTGCCGCGCAACGTCTGGCTGTTGGGCTGGACGAGCCTGCTGAACGACACGGCCAGCGAAATGGCGGCCCCGCTGCTGCCCTATTTTTTGATCGGCGTGCTGCACGCGAGCAAGGAATCGCTGGGACTGATCGAAGGCTGCGCCGACAGCGCCGCCAGCATCCTCAAGCTTTTTTCGGGCGGCTGGTCCGATCGGGCGGGGCGTCGCAAGGGGTTCGTCGTCTTCGGCTACGCGTTGCCGGCCCTGGTCCGGCCGCTGCTCAAATGGGCACTGCTGCCCTGGCACGTGTTGGCCATCCGCGTGGGCGACCGCGTGGGCAAGGGAATGCGCACCGCCCCGCGAGACGCCTTGATCGCCGACTCGACCGATCCCCTGATGCGCGGCCGGGCCTTTGGCCTGCACCGGGCGATGGACCACCTCGGCGCCGCGCTCGGACCGCTGCTGGCCTCCGCGTACCTTTGGGCCTGGCCCGATCAGATAAGGCCGATGTTCTTTTTGGCACTCATCCCCGGCCTGCTGGTGGTGGCGTTGACCGTCTTCGGCCTGAAAGAAGCCGAGCCTCACGAGCATGCGGGAAAGCCGCTCGACCTGAGCTTGCGGCACTACTCCCGCGACTTCCGGCTCTACCTGGCGGCCTTGCTGGTGTTCAGCCTGGGGAATTCGAGCGACCTGTTTCTGCTGGCCCGCGCCGGCGAATTGGGCGTGGCCAAGCCGCTGCTGCCGATTCTTTGGTTCGTGTTCCACCTCGCCAAGAGCGCCGGCAACATTCTGGGCGGGCACACCGTCGATCGGTTGGGAGCGAAACCCCTGTTGATCGTCGGCTGGCTGTGGTATGCCGTGATTTATCTGGGCTTCGCCTTCGCGAGCTCCATCTGGCACATCTGGGCGTTGTTCATTCTTTACGCGGCGTATTATGCCTTGACGGAGCCAAGCGAAAAGACGCTTGTGGTGCAGCTTGCCGGCCGGCAGCGCACGGGCGTGGCGTATGGCTGGTATAACTTGCTGATGGGAATCGCCGCCTTGCCCGCGAGTTGGGTGTTCGGTTTATTGTATGAACGGGCCGGCCCTTTGGCGGCCTTTGGCCTGGGCGCCGCGCTGGCGGCCAGCGCCGTCGTGCTGCTGGCGCTGGTCCGCTCGCCGGAGCGAGGGCGAACAACGGTGGCTGGGACAGAGCAAAGCGGGTAGCGAGCTTGCGAGCGCCGGCCCACCCTACAACGAAAGAGATCCTGATGCAGATTTCAACCACTGACCAGAGCGTAATTAAGGTCTCCGCCGATGCCGCGGTTGTCGGCGTCTTCGCCGACACCGGGCTGAACCCCGCCGGCATCGAAGCCGACCGGGCCAGCGGTGGCCTGCTCACGCGGCTTATCGAGAGCAAGGAGATTTCGGGCAAACTCTACGAGCTCACGCCTCTCTGGGGCGTGGTGGGCATCGAAGCACCGCAGCTTCTGGTGGTGGGCCTGGGCAAACAGGCCGAGTACGATCGGGGCACGGCGCTGCGCACGGCGGCGACCGCTGCCCGGCAGCTTGCCGCCAAAGAACGTTCGCGAGTCGCCTTTTATCTGACACGCGGCGCCAGCGATGCGGTCGTCGAAAGCGGCATCGCGGGAGCGATCATTGGGTGCCAGGGCCAAGACCTGTACCGCACGGAGAAGAAACGGTTTCCGTTCACCGAGCTGGTATGGGCGGGCGCAACGGATCGGGCGGTGGAAGCGGGCAGCGTGCTGGGAGAAAGCGTCAACTTGGCCCGTCGGTTGATCAACGAGCCGCCGCAAGAGCTTTACCCCGAAACGTTCGCGGCACGAGCGGCCGAATTGGCGGAAGCGTGCGGCCTGGCGATCGAGCTATGGGACCTCGATCGGCTGCAGCGCGAGGGGTGCGGCTCGCTGCTGGCCGTGGCGCACGGCTCGGTCCGTCCGCCGCGGCTGGTGATCTTGCGGCACCACGGCGGACCCGCGGATCAGCGCCCGCTGGCGTTCGTGGGCAAAGGCGTGACGTTCGATTCAGGCGGACTCTCGTTGAAGCCGAACGATTCGATGAAAACCATGAAGTGCGATATGTCGGGCGCGGCGGCGGTGCTGGCCGCCATGACGGCCGTTGCCCGTCTGAAGTTGCCGGTGAATGTGGTGGGCCTGATGGGCCTGGTCGAGAACATGCCCAGCGGCTCGGCGATGAAGCTGGGCGACGTACTGCGGGCGCGCAACGGCAAAACGATCGAAGTCATGAACACCGACGCCGAGGGGCGGCTGGTGCTGGCCGACGTGCTCGACGTGGCGGTCGCCCAAAAACCGTCGGCGATCGTCGACCTGGCCACACTCACCGGCGCCTGCGTGGTGGCGTTGGGCATCGACGTGGCCGGCGCCATGACGAACAATCAATCTTGGTGCGACCGGGTGATGGCCGCCGCGCGCGATTGCGGCGAACCCCTCTGGCAACTGCCGATGTATGCCGATTATCGCGAAGACATTCGCAGCGAGGTGGCCGACATCCGCAACACGGGCGAAGGCCGTTGGGCGGGGGCGATTGCCGGGGCCAAGTTCCTGGAAGAGTTTGTGAGTGACGTTCCCTGGGTGCATCTCGACATTGCCGGCCCGGCCTTTCTGGAGAAGCCCAAGCCCTGGCTCGACGGCGGCGGCAGCGGCGTCTTTGTCCGCACGCTCGTCGAGCTTGCCCGACAAGGGTCGTAAGTTGGGGCTGGCATGCGCAAAAAATCACCTCCGACGAGCGTGTGCTGATGCCAGTTTTGTTCCGACCGGAGGCCGTCCGCTTGCCGGGCGGAGGTTCGCGTTCGCGGTCTAACAGAACGACGCGCCCAACAGCCCCTTCCAGTCGAGGGCGGCAGGGAAGCGTCCAACCGAAATCGCACCAGTTCTTGAACGCAACCCATTTCTTGCGCCGCGGGATCGGCCCCCTGAGAACACGCGACAAACGTGTCGCCTGCCGCGCAGGCCGAGGCCTTGCGGCCGACCCATTCGGCCACGGCATTGCCACCGGCGACGGCATAAGGTACGCCGGCGGCGTCGAGCGCGCGAGTTGCCCTGCTCAGCCGCTCCTTGACTTTTTCGGCTGCCACGAGTGCCCTTTCCCAACCACTTGCCAGTGGGACGCGGAACGGCTGCGCAACTGTCGGAATCCGACAGTTGGCCAATGGTGGGGTTACCTCCGCGCTGCGACGAGCGGTGCGGTTCAAAAATGGCCCTTGTGTCGGGAAGTTACCGGGACGCTGACGCGTCCCGCTCGCCACGGCTTTGGGCGAGGTGGGCGCCGCGCCCACCCCCCTCCCTATCCGCAGCCGGAAGGCTTAGCTCTTGCGTTCGAGCGTCACAACGCCGTCCCAGCCGGCCGGCGGAGTGCGGTTGTATTGGGCGATGTAGACGGTCAAAAAGTCCTTGACGCGGTCCTTGGCCGGCACGCGGTGCAACAGCTCGACCGCTTGCGACCAATCGCCGGAAACGAAGGCGTCGAGCGCGGCCTCGTAGTCGCGGATGTTCTCGTCGCTCAAGTCGGGGTAAACGTCGGCCGGCGGCAGCAATTCGCTGACCTCGACCGGACCCTCGAAGCCGTACGGCCGCACCACGGCAATCCGCCGAGACCGCGCCACGGTGGCCGCCACCTGCTGACGCACCGCACGCGAGGTCGGCTCGTCGAGCAGAATCGGACTGTGCAAAATCTTGGTCATCCCTTCGAGCCGGCTGGCCAGGTTGACCACCGGGCCAAAGACCGTGACTTTCGACTGGTCGGTCGTGCCGATCCGCCCCGCCACGGCGCGGCCCGTCGCCAGGCCGATGCCCACGCGGAAGTCGGCCAACGGATGACCCGGCTCGCGGGCCGCCGTCTCAAAGGCCAGCCGAATCGCCAGGGCCGCCGAGCATGCCCGCTCGACCATGTTCTCCTGGGCGATCGGCCAGCCCCAAAAACCCATCGCCGCGTCGCCCTGGAAGTCGCCGAACACGCCGCCCTTGTCGAGAATGTGGTGCGTCATCACCCCCAGCGCCTTGCTGACGCGGTCGAGCAGCGTGAGCAAGTGCTCCGCCTGACGCTCGGCGCGGCGCGAGAAGCCGCGCACGTCGCAGAACAGCACCGAGACCTCGGTTTCGCGAGGCGCCAGCACGACTTCGGGGTCTTCGTGCGTGATCGCCTCCAGAATCTGCGGCGAAAAGAAGCCCCGCAGGGCCGCTTGCTTTCGCTGCAACAGCTCCGTCTGCCGCAGCGAGTTGAGCGTGGCGGCCACCAGCTCCGTGAACTTCATGTCCTCACGCAGGTCGTCCGGCGCGGCGGGCCGCTCGCTCAACAGCGACCCCGTGAACTGGCCGGCCACATACACGCCCCAGCCCCGGCAGGCCTCGCCGTGGACCGGCGTGCAAAAGGCCCAATCGACGTTGGCGCTCATGGTGAACAGGGCGGCCGAGGCGTCTCGCTCAGGCTCCCAGATATGGAGCACCGACTCGCCGCGCCGCACGGCGTCGAGAATCAGCCGCTGGCTGGGGCGAAAATCGTCGCCGCCCGACAGCCGCCGGTCCCAGTGCAGCACCCGCACGGGCGGCCCCGAGGCCGGACTCTCCGACGTGGCCACCAGCGCCACGGCGCTGGCCCGCGGAATGCCCGCCAGCAGCATGCTCACCAAACGCACGAAAAGCTCGTTTTCGCTGACCGATCCGGAGATCACGTCAGGCAAGCGGCTGAGCACCTCGATCCGCTGGTCGGCGTTGCGGAAGCGGACCCGTTCCAGGGCCTGCGGGCTGAAGGTCTGCTCCTCAACCGGCCGGTTCAAGTCGGCCAGCCATTTCACGGTGTCGCTGGCCAGGGTGAAGGTGGTCTGTCCGATGACAAAATGTTCGCCGGCAGAGAGGACGAAGTGTTCGTTGGCCTGGCCGGAAAGAAAGATCGGGTTGCGGGCCTCGGCGAGCTTTTCGACGCGTAGCCGGCCGTCGGTCCAACAGACCGAGGCATGGTGGCGGGAAATTTGGGCGTCCCAGGGCGTGGAATAGATTCCCGCGTCGCGGCCGAGCACAAACTGCTGATTGGCGCGCAAGGTGCGTCGCCAGCGCTGGTGCGGTTCGTTTCCTTGTGCGATCAGGTCGGCCACGTTGATTGGGATCCGGAGTCCGTCCCCATCATAACATCCCGCCGCGCATCGCAAGATTTTTGTCGTCGGGTAGACTCATAATATGTCTGGCCTGTGGGAAGTGATCAAGCAAACGTTCGTCGAGTGGCAGGAAGACAACGTGCCGCGCCTGGGCGCGGCGCTGGCTTTTTATTCGGTGTTCTCGTTGGCGCCGGGGCTGATCATCACGCTGGCGTTGGCCGGCGCCATCTGGGGGCCCGACGCGGCCCAGGGCAAGTTGGCGGCCGAACTCGAGACGCTGATCGGCAGCGACGTGGCCGCCTATTTGCAGGATCTGGCCGACCATATTCACCGCTCGCAAGGCGGCGTTTTCGCGGCCCTGATCAGCGGGGTGTTGCTCTTCTTCGGCGCCACGGGAGCCGTGGTGGGGCTGAAAGACGCCCTGAACACAGTATGGGGCGTCGTGGACACGTCGCACGGCGTGTGGTGGTCGCTGCTCCGCGATCGGCTGTTGTCGGTGGCGCTCGTCTTGGCAACCGGACTGTTGTTGTTGGCATCGGTAGTGCTGACTTCGTTTTTGCAAGGAATGAGCGAGCGCGCGGCGCTTCAGTTCCCGATTTCGTTTCCGACGGCGGTGATCATCAACTGGGTGGTGTCGTTTACCGTGATTTCGCTGTTGTTCGCGTTGATCTTCACCATTTTGCCCGACGTCGAACTCGGCTGGCGCGACGTGCTGGTCGGTTCGGCGGTGACTTCGGTGCTGTTCTTGATCGGCCGCGAGTTGATCGCGTTTTACCTGGGGCGGTTCAGCTTTACGTCAACGTATGGCACCGCGGGTTCGCTGGTGGCCGTGCTGTTGTGGGTCTATTACTCGGCACAGATTCTCTTGTTGGGAGCGGAGTTCACGCAGGTCTATGCCCGGCGTTACGGCTTCCCCATCAAGCTGCCGCCGGGCGTCAGGAGCATCGACGAAGTCGCGGAACACAGGAATCAATCGTAGGCTTCTCAAGAAGTCAGCTACCGGCGATTTCGCGACGCACGCGCTCCAGGTCGGCGTTGACCATCATCTCCACCAGCTCGCGGAAGCCGACACGCGGCCGCCAGCCGAGCCGCTCGCGCGCCTTGCGGGCGTCGCCGCAAAGATGGTTCACCTCGGCGGGGCGCAGCAACGCCGGATCGGTGACGACGTGCTGTTCGGGATCGATGCCGACCCGCGCAAAAGCGATCTCGATCAGCTCGCGCACGGAGTGCTTTTCGCCGGTCGCGACCACGTAGTCGTCCGGCGCCTCTTGCTGCAGCATCAACCACATGGCCTCGACATAGTCGCCGGCGAATCCCCAATCGCGCAGCGCGTCGACATTGCCCACGCGAAGCGTGTCTTGCACGCCCAGCTTGATGCGGGCGGCGGCGTCGGTCACCTTGCGCGTGACGAACTCTTTGCCGCGCAGCGGCGACTCGTGGTTAAAGAGGATTCCCGAACAGCAAAAGATGCCGTAGCTTTCGCGGTAGTTCACGGTGATCCAGTGCCCGTAAACCTTGGCCACGCCGTAGGGACTGCGCGGCCAGAACGACGTGCGTTCGGTCTGCGGCTCCTCCTGCACCTGGCCGAACATCTCGCTGCTGCTGGCCTGGTAGAAGCGGATGGCCGGATCGACCAGGCGGATGGCTTCCAGCACGCGCGTGACGCCGAGCGCGGTGAACTCGCCGGTCAGCAAGGGCTGCAGCCAGCTTGTGGGCACGAAGCTTTGGGCCGCCAGGTTATAGACTTCGCTGGGCCGCACGTCGCGCAGCAGGTTGACGATCGAGAGTTGATCGAGCAGGTCGGCCTGGTGCAATGAGATTTTGCCGGAAAGGTCGGCGATGCGTTCGAAGTTCTCGCTGCTGGAGCGCCGCACCATACCATGCACTTCGTAGCCTTTGCCAAGCAGAAATCTGGCCAGGTAAGCGCCGTCTTGTCCGGTGATGCCGGTGATGAGGGCCTTGCGTGTCATGCTATGCTCCAAACCGCTCTTGCACCCATTGACGAAATACACGGCTCCATTGCGACTCGTCCGCCGTCAGTTTGGGATCGAGAAACGGCTCCAAGTCTTTCACGCGCAACATCGGCAAATTCAGGCTCATTTCGATCTCGCGATAGCTGCCGTCGGGCTGAAGCGCATAAGCCTTCAAGGCGTTTTTGTGCCACCGCCAGACTTCGGGCACGCCAAGGGCCGCATAGAGGGCCATCCGCTTGATGGCGCCACGTCGAATTTCGACTTCGATCGCCAGGTCGGGCGGAGGATCAACTTCGAGATTGATTTCTTGCAGGTCTCGGATGCGCGGGTGATTCAAGATGTAATAGCACTCGTCGGGCTCGAGGCCTTTGAACATCACGTGCCGCTTCCAGGTCGTCGAACGCAGGCTGCGTCGGGGAATTTGTAGCTCGTTGGTAAAGGCTACGAGCAACTGACCGAGCAGCGAATTAACTGATTCGTGTCGTTGCGACGGTGTCATGAGTTCCAAGGTCCCTCGGTCATAGGTCATCCGAACACGCTCGAGGCCGCGAGCGTCGCGCAGCAACTCGTACGTCTCCCAAGGAACGCTGTAGAGAACAAAACGATGTTCCGCTCCAAGTTGTGCGGACCGTTGAATTGTCGCCATCGAGAGTCTCCTCGCGCAAGTACACGTGCTGCGAATTGCCTACGCTCCAAACCGCTCTTGCACCCACTGACGGAACGCCAGCAGCCATTGCGACTCGTCGCCGGCCAGCTCGACGTCGAGAAACGGCTCCAGGTCTTTGACTCGCAGCATCGGCAGGTTCGGGCTGAACTCCGTCTCGATGTATTCCCCGTCGGCGCCGAACACTAACGACCGCAACGACTCATCGTGCCAACGCCATACCTCAAGCACGCCGAGCGCCGCGTAGATGCCCATTTTCTTGATCGCGCTGGTGCTGACTTCAACTTCAATCGCCAGATCGGGTGGAGCGTCGACATCGAGATTGATATCGTGTCTGCCCCGGATCTTCTCAAAGTTGGCGATATAGTAGCACTCGTCCGGCTCCAACGATTTATACTTCTTGCGCGGCTGGCACGTCATCGAGCCTAAGCTGCGCCGTGGGATTCGTAGCTCGACAGTAAACGACTCCACCATTTGAGCGAGCAGCTTCTTGATCACTTCGTGCCGGTAGGAGGGTGACATCAGCTCCAGCATCCCTTCATTGTAGGTCATGCGGGTACGTTCCAGGCCGTCGGCGTTGCGCAGCAACTGGAACGTTTCCCACGGAATGTTGTAGAGCACGAACCGGTTTTCCGCGGCGGTCTGGACCGGTCTTTCGGCGGTCGCCATCAAAGTGCCTCATTAGGACTGCAAGGAAGTTTGGTTATCTTTGATTATAACAGATGCAGAAGCGTCAGGTTTTCCCCTTCATCGCCGCCGCCAGAATCTGCGACGTGCTCTCGCGCATGATCCGCGGATCGACCGTCTTGCCCTCGATCAGCGTCTTGCGAACGTCTTTGCCCGAAATGAAGACCGGCTTCTCGTCCTTGTGGAGCTCCATCAGATCGACGCGGCCGGCCGATTCATAGTAGGCGGCAAAACCGACCTTCAGCGGCTTGATCTGCAAGTCGCCGGACAAGTTGCTGAAGATTTCCTGGGCGTCGAAGTCGCCCCAGATGGCCGTGCCGTCGTGATACGGCGCGTCGGCGTGTTTGCGGCCGATGACGATGTCGGTAAAGCCGAAGTTCTGCCGGTAGATGCCGTGCATCACCGCTTCCTTCGGCCCGGCATAGAACATCTTGATGTCGAGGCCCAGCAGAATCACGCGGTCGGGCACGGCTTCCTTCCGCTTGCCCCACAGGTCCGAATCGCTGTCGCCCTCGCCAAGCTGCCGCCGCTCGATCAGGGCCTCGTAGGTCTGCATGCGGACGTCGGCGTGAACGTCGTCGCCCTTGGTCTCGCCGACCAGCGGGTTGAGGCAGGCGCCGGCGTTGTGGCCCGCGCGGAGCAGCGTTTCCAGCCCGTAAACCAGGGCGTACTCGTGGGCGCGGTGCAGCGGGTTGCGGGTCTGAAAAGCGACGGTGCGGTCCCAGCCCTTCGACGCCAGCAGCTTGCGGACCTCGCGCGGCGAGAGCACGTATTTGCCGAACTTGGGGATCTTCGGCTGCGGCAGCACGCGGATGGCGCCGCCCAACAGGTGCGTCTTGTCGCCGTCGGCCTTGAGCACCATGTCGGCGCCGGGGTGGTCCGTGCGCTCAGTGAGATAGACGCTTTTGAGATATTTCGGTTTGTCCCAGGGATAGATGTCGCTGATGTCGAGCATGGCCACCACGTCGTCCGACGAGTTGGCCAGCGCCACGCGCTGGCCCGTGGCTAGCTTCTCGGCTGTCTCCGTCGGCACGGGGAAGGCCAGCGGGATGGTCCAGGCATGGCGCCGGCCGCCGTGCAGGATGTAGCCTTCGTCGAGCACCCGGTGATAAGTAGCCGAGTCCATGGGTCCGACAAGCGGGCTGAGTGTGCCGTCGCCCAGGCGATAGACGGTGGAAAGGTCGGCGTCGGAAACCGCCACTTTGGTGAGACCTTGGGCCTCGGACTTGAACGCGTCGATCTGGTCGGCCGGAACGGTCCGGCAGACGGGTTCTTTCAAACCACCGTGGGGCTGGGGCAGGCTGGCCATCTTCGCTTCGTACCTCTTGTTTTCCGTCGGACTCAAACCGGCAAGTATAAAGCCCGGCGCGAACGGACTAAAGGGCAAACTGCCGCGGTGGCGTGCGGGAACGAGCCGGCGGCTTGATCGTCAAGAACCATTTGTCGATGATGGTTTGCAACGCAGCGACTTCGCGACACGCGGTGGCTGGGGCAGAGGTTGGCCAGGCAGCGGTCGGAAGTACCCAACGACTCCGCGGCCAACCGATGCCCCGGCTCATACCACCGGGGCATCGCTGGCCGCAGAGTGTTTTGGCAGTTGACAATCGAACTCGGCCAGCTTTGCCCCAGCCAGCAGCAAACGCCCAATGCCCATGACGCGATCTACAATCCGATGCCTGTTTCTGTTTTTCGCGACGGCCGCTTGCGCCGGGGCCGACGACCGCATCACCGCCGACAAGGCGGCGCTGGCCCCGTTCCAACAGTTCGTGGGCTCGTGGAGGGGCGTAGGTCAGCCCCGCCGCGGTTCGAGCCAGGGCGCGTGGACCGAAACGGCCGATTGGGCCTGGAAGTTTGCCGAGGGCCGTGCGGCGCTGGTCTTCGATTCGCCGAAGGGGAAGTACTATCGGTCTGGCAAGCTGATGCCCGGCGAAGCGAAGGGGCAATTCAAGCTGACCGCCAAGCGGGCCGACGAATCGGGCGACGACCAGTTCTCCGGGAGCCGGGATGCCAACGGGCGACTCGTGCTCGTGGCGGTCGAGCAGGGACAAGCAGCCGACATGCCCGCTCGCGTCACGATTCACACCGTCGCGGCGGGCGACCGTTTGCTGGTGCTGTATGAGAAGCGGTCCGGTGCGGCCGACCGCTTTGTCCGTCTGGCCGAGGTCGGCTCGACGCGCGTGGGCGCGGCTTTCGCCAAAGGACCGGGCGAGCCGGAATGCGTGGTGACGGGCGGGCTGGGCACGATCGCCGTCCAGCACCAGGGCAAGACGTATTATGTCTGCTGCACCGGCTGCCGCGATCTTTTCAATGAGGATCCCGAAGGCGCGTTGGCCGAGTATCGCCAACGCAAGGCGGCGGAAGCAGCCAAGTAGTGAGGCGATGGCTCGTTGGTTTCACTTGCAGCCCTGCAAAAAGACCACCAGATCGGCGAGCTCCTGCGGAGTAAGCTGCTTGTCGAGGCCCTGCGGCATGATCGAGACGGTGCCCGGTCGAATCTCTTCGATCGTGTTTCGGGGAATGCGGATCTCTTCGGTGGGGCTCTTGACGAGCACCAGTTCGTCGGGCGCGTCTTTGCGCACGAGGCCGTTGTAGGTCAGCCCGTCGACGGTGACGACCGCGACCGGTTCAAAGCTGCGAACGAAACTGGCACTGGGATAGACGATCGATTCGAGCAAGTCGCGTGCGGCCCGCACCTGGCCGATGCGCGTCAGGTCGGGCCCGATCCGTCCGCCCAAGTAGCCGATGGCGTGGCAGGTGGCGCAGGCGGTCTTGGTATTATTGAAAATCGCCTGCCCGCGCCGGACGTCGCCGCGCGGCAGCGATTCAGCCAATTCATCGAGCCTGGCCCGCTGGGCCGCCATGTCGGCCGTCAGCCGCGCGTAGAGTTTTTCCGCTTCGGCATGCACGGCGGGCGGATACTTGGCCAGCCGCGGCTTGATCATTTCGACGCGGAGCGAGGGTATCACCGCCGGCTCGCCGAGCGAGGCCAAGAGCGCCCGGCCTACCTGAGCGTCGGTCGATTGCTCGAAGGCCGACAGCAACCGATCGATTTCCAGCGGGCCGACGGCAGCGAAATTGGGTGCTAGAACGGTGAGTTGATCGCTCGTAAGTTTCGCCTTGGAAAACACCTCGACGGCCGCGGCGCGGTTGCCGGCCACGGCATCGATATCAAGCTGGGCCGTGAGCAGCTCGAACATGGCCGTCGGCACCGCATCGAGTCCGCCGGGCACCGCCGCAAGCGCCGCGAGACGGTCTTGGTCCTCGATGCCCTCGCGCGACGCGAACTCCTTGAGCGCCGCTCGAACCGGGCCGGCCGCGGCCCTGGCAATCGGAACTGCGCGAATCGCGGCGAGAAGATCGGGATCAACTTTCTTATCGGCGACCCCGACGAGTTGGGCCAGAGCGCTTATCCAAGGGGCCGGCACGTCTTTTAGCCCAGAGCGTTGCATAGCCTCCAAAACGGTCCGACGTTCCGCCAGCGTCACGTTGCCATCGACCATTCGGGCTGAGAGCAACTCCTGAATCGTCGGCGACTGCGCGAATGTGCCGAGCTGCGTGGCCAGTTCGGCGCGGTCTTCGTTCGACAACCGCTCGTCGGCCAATCGCTGGCGTAGATAGCCGGCCAACGCATCGGCCCAGTCCGGATGGTGGCCGGCGACCCAGGCCGCCGTCCGCCGCAGGTCGCTGTCGTTTGCTGCTAGCAGCGGCATGACCGTCTCGGCCGTCAAGCCGCCATTGGGCATCTGGTCGAGGGCGATCAGCGCCGCCCGCTGCACCACGGCGTTGTTGCTCGTTAGACCACCCGCGGTAGACTTCGCATTGCCGATCTCAATCAGGGCATAGATCAACGAATGCTCCAGTACGCGGTCCGACGACGACTCGCGCGAGGGCGACATCTTACCGATCGCCACCATCAGCGGTTCGACACCGCGCCAACTACCAAATCGGCCGATCGCCTCGGCGGCAGCCCGCCGGTTTGGCAACGATTCACTCGACAACAATGCGATAAGTTTCGACAGCGCGTCGCGGTCGCGGAGCACGGAGACGGAGTGGATCGCTGCTTGACGCGCGATGGGATTCGGATCATCCAGAGCCAACCGTAGCGCTTCGCGCGCCGACGGTGTGCCGATTCGCAACAACGCCCAGATCGCGTTCACGTTCTTTCGGGCAGGGCCCGGAGTGGCCCGAGGTCTCTTCTCGAAGATGCGGTTCCGTCCCAATAAAACCGTTTTCAACACAGGCACGGAATCTTCTCCAGCCGCGCCAAGTCCTTGAATGGCGCGATGCCGAACCGCGGGCCGCGCGTCGTCCAGCAGTTCGATCAGGTTCGCCTTCTTCCATTCGAGCTTCGATCCCCGAGGATCAGCGATCCGGTCGGCATCTTTTCGCCGCACGCGATAAATCGCGCCTAACACGTCGGGCTTCACGAGCTGCGACGTCGGGCAACAGAGCTTGTACCATCCGCCGGTATCGACGATCAGCAAGCTGCCGTCGGCATCCTCCAGCACGTCGGTGGGATGGAAGTCGCGGTTGTTCGACACCACAAAATCTTCGTCGCGCGATGCGAAGCTGGCTCCATCTTCCGACAGCACGTGCCGCGTGACCTTCTGCATATTGAACAGGCAGGCGAACAGATTGTCTTGATAGTCTTTGCCGAACACGTCCGATTCGTATCGTGTCAGACCGCAAGGCGCGGCGGGACCGAGATGAGCGAGCACCGGCATCACGTCGGGACTGGTGCGCGGGTGTCCGTCGAGCACGGCGTGGACCTTGCCATACACGCCGCCATACACCGCGTGAATCAGGCCGTCGCGCAGTCCGCCGCCGGGGTGGACCAGAAACGTGGTCGTAAAAATGCGCTCGCCGCCGGGCGTGAACACCACGTCCACCGGGTTATCCATGCCGCCGGTCATCACCGGCTCGATCTGCGTGCCGTCGGGCCGGGCGCGAAAGATGTGCGACGCCTTCGTCACCAGCGGCGGGCGGCCGGGCCGCTCGTAGGTCTGCTCGGCAAAGGCCCCTTTGCACCAGTAAATCCAGCCGTCGGGGCCGAGGTAGGGTCCGTGCAGGTCGTTGGCGCAGCCGGTGAGCGTTTTGCCCTGGAACCATTCTTCTCGTTTGTCGGCCACGCCGTCGCCGTCGGTGTCGGTGAGCTTCCAGATGCTGGGCGGCGCGGCGACATAGAGCGAACCGTCGTACCACATCGTCCCTTCCGGGAACATCAGCTTGTCGGCGAACACCGTGCTGCGGTCGAAGCGGCCGTCGCCGTCGGTGTCTTCCAGCCGCACGACACGGTGCGGCTTCTCTTCAAGCTGCTTCTGCACCTTGTCGTTCGAGCCGGAAGAATCCGACACGTAAAGCCGGCCTCGCTCATCGAAATCAGCCGTGATCGGCCGCTCGACCAGCGGCGCGGCGGCGGCCACTTCGATCGTAAAGCCGCTGGGCAGCGTGAAGGTGTGCCCGTTGAGTTCGATCTGCTCGTTGCTCGCCTCCAAGGCAATGGCACGCGGCGCCGACGCACCAAAAAGGACATACAGCAACGCGACCGGCAGGCGCAAGCGCTTAGCTATTCGCAGCATCGTCGACCTCGATTATCCCATGACGTTGACTTACCATGTCGCCAGTGTAGCTGATTTGTAGGGTGGGACCAGTGAGCTTGCGAGCGCCGGCCCACCATCGGTGCTCCTGGTGGGCCGGCGCTCGCAAGCTCGCTGGTCCCACCCTACAGACTACAGACTATCCGTTGCCGCGAATCGGCACCGGGCGACGCTGGTCGCCCAGGGCTTCCACGGCGACGTAAGTGACCTCGGCCTCCGTCAGCTTCACCGGCTGGCCGTCGCGGTCGGCTTCGACCTCCACGTGCATGGTCACCGAGGTCGTACCGACGCGCACCATCCGCGTCCAGAAACTCACCACGTCGCCGACGAACACCGGTTCGTGGAATTCCACGCGGTTCATGGCCACGGTCACGATGAGTCGCTCGGTCCAGCCTGCCCGACGTGCTTCATGCAGCGCTCCCACGGCCCCCGCCTGATCGATGAAGCTCAACAGCACGCCGCCGAAGATGGTGCCGTGAGGGTTCGTGTCGCGCGGCATCATCACCGCCTTGAGTGCCAGATAGCGGGATGAAATGGATTCGGTCATTGAAAGATGCGCTGCGAGAGCGAACCGCGTTTGGGTATCAGAATCAGCCGCCGCGTAAGTGCAAGGCAGCTTGGTGCTCGGCAATCACCTCCTGCCGCGGGTCTTCCGCTTCCTCGTCGAGGAACTGGAAGCCACACTCTTGGCAGATTCGCAGCGGCACCCGCACTTGCAGCGAGACCGCGGACGGCCCCTCGCCGTAATCAAACTTATCGTCGACCTCGGTCGTCGTCACCCGGAGTGAGCCGCAATTGGCACAGCGAATGCCGCAATCGGCGACATGATCTTGCCCGCGGTTGTTATGGCGATGTGTCATTTAGTGCTCGCTGTAATGGAAGCTTCTGCCGATGATTGTTCCCGATCCGAGTTGCACTTTGATATAAAGGCGGGGAATCCACCTTTCTAGTTCTTGAATAGGAGTGCCAGAAGCTCACTGGCGAGTCGCCCGGCATCCGAGGATCATTGCACTTCACAAATGATAACGCTTAGGCCGTCATTATTCATCGCCGCGTTGCTCGGAGTCCGGATCCTGCAGCAAGGCCC
>DATLUO010000105.1 GCA_035533075.1 Pirellulales bacterium
GCCGGGGTTCCGCGCTCCGTTACGCAGCGCCAGCCTCGCCAGTGCCGAACCGCCGGGCTTGATCAGCGCGCCCGTTTCACCGGCGCGCAGCCGAATTCGCAGGAACGACAACAGCGCCGTCAGCACCAAGGCCCCGGAGCCAAAGAACACACCCGCCTGCGCTTCGCCGCTCAAGCCACCGGCGAAGCCGCCCGCCACGATTGCCAGCACCAGCGACGACCAGGCGACGACACGGCCGGCGATCGAGCGGCCCGGTGCGAGTTGGCGCAGCTCGCCGGCCTGGTTGGCCAGCAGCCTGCGGACGGATACATGACGCATGGCCTTCAACGCCCATGCGATCGCCCCGCCCGAAACGAGGACGCCACTGGCATAGCCCACGAGCAGGCTCAGGGGCGTGATGTAGAGCCGCAAGAAGGGGCTGCTCACCGCGGCCAGCCACCAGCCGGGCGTGTTCAACGCCGTCAGCATCAGCCAGGCATAGCCAACGCCGGCCACCACGCCGGCTGCGCCCCCCAAGGCCGCCACCAGAAGCCCCTCGACCAGCAGCAAACGCCGCACGCTTCGAGGATACCAGCCGACGGCCAGCAAAATACCGACTTCGCTGGCCCGCCGCTCGACGCCGAGACGAAACAAAAGCGCCACCAGCATCACTGCCGCAGCGATGATGAAGAAGCTGAAAGCGATGAAGAGCACGTTGAAGTCGGTCGTGCCGGCCGACGCCGCCAACCCCTGCCGCTTGACCGGTTGGAAGTCGAAGCCCAGCTCCGAGCGGTGCTTGGCCAGCTCGTCTTCCAGCCGCTGGGCCAGGTCGGCCACGGTAAGCCCGTCGCGCGGCGCGAAACGAAGCGACGTGGTTTGCCCGAAGCGGCTGCCCCACAGCTTGCGGCCGGCGGCCAGCGAAACGAACGCCTTGGGGGTCGCCCGGTACTTGTTCCAGTATTCGTCGTCCTGGTTGTTGGGCGGCGTCGTGCGGACGCGCTCGGGAAAGTAAGGAAACGGCGGATCCCAGTTGGCCAGCGATTTCTTGTCGGTCACGCCCTTCAGCTCCGGCGTGAAATCGCGATCGTCGGCCGCGCCGTCGAGCGCGGCGACGGCCTTGAACTTGAACGCCGTCGTCTTCTCGACGATCCGGCCGTGAGTGCTCTCCGGCTCGAAGTAGGTGATCCTAACCTGGTCATTCGGCTTCAGCGTCACGCCTTGTTTGGCGAGATCGTCGAAGGCCCATTGGTTCAGCACGATCTCGTCGTCGGCCAGGGCCGCGATCGTCAGGCCCTCGGGAGTCGAGAAGGGCCCCAGCGGAGGCTGGTCGGTGAAGTCGATCGCGGTGATCGTCGAATAGGGAATCTTCGCCGCGTCGTCGGCGCCGGCGAGAATATAATTGGCGAGGTAAGTCAGCACCGGCTGCGGCGGATCGGCCGGCCCTGTCGGAAACAGCCTCGCGACAGCCGTTTCGACCGGATCTTCCAGCAGCATGCGGTCGCTGGTGAGGTGAATGTAGCCGCGCATGGTTTGCGTGAGCGACAGTCCGTAGTCGGAAAGCTTGGGATGCAACCAGCCTGACAGCTTCCGCTCTTCAGTTTCCGGCGGCGGAGCACTTGTTTCGCGACCGGAAACGAAAAGAGCGTTGACGCGGTCCTTTTGCTCCAGGGCGGATTGCAGGTCTGCGAGGTTCAAGAAGGCGTTGGCGGGCGTTTGCTGATTGGGGAACAATCCGAACCGTCCCAATCCCACGGAGGGAATGACTTCGAGTACGCGCAGGCGGCGGTTGGCGATCGCACCGGTCTTTTTGCCCAAGGGGCTGTCGGGCGGAATGTCGCTGGCCAGCGGCAGGCGAACGAGCACGTCGTCGCCGGCCTTAACCTCCAGGTCGTCGGCCAGCCGAGTATTGAGCACGACTTCGCCCGCGGCCGGCGGCCGGGCCGGACCTCCGGCGCCTAACTGCCAGAATCCGGCGTCGCACGCCAGTAGAGTCACGCGGTTGGCCCGGTTGCCCTTGTCAGGGTTGCCGAGGCTCCCTTGGAGCAATATCGCCGGCACGGCCCGATCGAACGCCGTGGCAAAGTCCGGCGCGGCGGAGAGGTCGTTGGCCAATTCCACGTCGAAGAACCGATCGGCGACCAGTGCTTCGTCGACGCGGCCCAGCCGGTCGAGCGTCAAGTGCCGCAAGCTGCCGCGGACCGAGTCGCCGACCAAGAGCGCGCCGGTCAACACTGCCGTGCCGGCCAAGACGCCCAAGGCGACGGCGAAGTTCATTCGCCTGTGGTAAACCAGGCTGGCGAAGATCAAACGGAAAGCGGACATCTTTTGATTGCCACCTCTTTCTTTGATCAAGGCAACTCCAATGCCGCTTTCAAGCAGTCATTGAGCCGCCGCTTGAGGGCATCGGACAGGTGGCCGATTGTCTGGCGGATGTCGGTCTTCTCCGCCACCAGGAGGTTGTGGCAGGAGACCATGGCTTGCGACCATATTCCCGCTGGTAAAACGCCAGGGTGGGATCATCCAGATCCTCCTGCTCCATCAGTCGGTCCATCATCTCGCCAGTGACCCCGGGTTCGTCGTCCAGAAGCCCCTTGAGCCGCTGGTAGATCTCAGATTGCACCAGGACGTAGGTTTTTCCTGTGCCCGGGTCCAAGATCTGGGGGGTGTCGGTCGCTATCAATTCATGCCGCTGCTGTTCTGTCAATTCGATCATCGCAATGCTCCTTTCCCTTGCATCGTAGCCACTTCTGCGTTTCGCAGCCGGCCACGACTCCCACTGGGTGATTATCTCACGACTTGGCCACGAAACGCAAGGTGCTTCGAAGGCTTGTCGACCTGACAATTGGTAGCGGCTATAATCATGTCGGACGTACGCATGCGAGCTTGAGGAGATTGCCGTGAACAGCCTTTTTCCAGGCATGGATCCTTTCTTGGAGGATCCCGCGTATTGGCTGGACTTCCACTCGCGGTTCGTGAATTGCTGGTGCGAGGCCATCGCGGACGTACTGCCGCCCAATTACGAAGCCGGCATCGGCGAGCGCGTCTATCTGATCGAACACGATCCGGATGCGCGAAAGTTGGGCTACCCGGACGTGGCGGTGACTGAGAGGAAGACCGAGATTCCCGTTCCTCGGTATTCGGCCAGTGGGCTGGCCACTCTCGAACCAGTCACGATCCCATTGATGGTTCTAGAAGGGCCGCGCGAAAGCTACATCGAAATCCTGCACCACCCCGACCGGGCGCTGGTTGCGGTACTGGAGCTTTTGTCGCCCGCCAACAAGGAGTACCCCGGACGCACGGAGTACTTGGCCAAGCGGATGGCCCTGCAAAAGCAGAACGTCCACTTGGTAGAGTTGGACTTGCTGCTAGGCGGGCGCCGATTGCCCATGCAGGAGCCATTGCCGGAAGCTGACTACTTTTACCTCGTTTCGCGCGCGGAGAATCGTCCATACTGTCAGGTTTATCCTTGGATGCTCAAGCAGGCTCTGCCCAACCTCCCGGTCCCGCTGCGCGATCCAGACGCGGATATCGTCGTAGATCTTGCCGCCGTCTTTGCCACGGCGTACCAGCGCGGACGGTTCGGTCGCCGGATCAATTATCAGGGCCCCCTTCCCGCGGCCCTAAGTGACGACGACCGGGAATGGGCGGCCACGATCATTGCCGGTCGAGCGTGAGGCCGCCGGCCGGAATTCATGGCAGCCCAGGTTCAATCCGCCACCGGCTTCAATTGCCCCGCATCCAACTCGACGCGCCGGCTGAACCGCGCTGCGAGCTCCAGGCTGTGCGTGACGACGATGAGCATCGCGCGTTCGAGCTGTTGCAATTCCAACAACAAATCGCCCATGCCGGCCGCCGTCGTCCGGTCGAGGTTGCCGGTCGGCTCGTCGGCCAGTACGAGCAAGGGCCGTCGGATCAGCGCGCGGGCAATGGCAACTCGCTGGCGTTCTCCTCCTGAAAGCTCCGCCGGCCGGTGTTCCAGACGAGCAGAAAGCCCGACCCTGTCCAAGAGCATCCGCGCGCGATCGAACGATTGGCTCGTCGCCGGTCCGGCGGCGATCGTCGGGACCAGCACGTTCTCGAGCACCGAGCACTGCGGCAACAAATGATGATCTTGAAACACGAAGCCGATCCGCTCATTACGGAACCGTGCCAGCCTTGGCTCGTCGAATTGGAACGGATCGTCGCCGCCGAGCGTGACTCGGCCGGCGGTTGGGCGATCGAGCGTGCCGATGATTTGCAACAGCGTGCTCTTGCCCGACCCGCTGGGACCGAGGATCGCCAGGTTCTCGCCCGCCGAGGCCGCAAGCGAGCAGCCGCGCAGAACGACCAGCGGCTCACCGCGAGTCGGGTATTGTTTGGTAACGTCTTGGACGACGAGATCCTTCATCCTTCATCCTTCAAAAGTGCCAGGGCGCCTAATCCATAAAAAGTGTACTCGACGTCGGTCCCTTCGTCCCAGGCGCCGCCGCGGAAACCGCCATCTGGCATCTCCATCGACTCGACGAATCGCCGGGCGGCGAGCATGTCGATTTCGCCGGTGGCGCGCAGGTCGGTCAGCGTCAGTGTGCCAGTGAACGTGCTCAGCACGTCGGCCAGCGGGATGCGCGTGTTGGCGGTCAATCCCCCTTCGTCGTTCTGCGCATCGGCCAGGAAGTCGATGGTCGTCTGCCGCGTGTCGTCGTCGAGCGCATCGAGGATCTTCAGCAATCCGACGGCGGCGGCCGTGGGGTTGGTGCCGCTCTTGCGCATCGGGCCGATCTCGACGAAACCGCCGTCGTCGCGCTTCCGCGAACGGACGAACTCGATCAACTTTTCAGGTTCGCGCGGCGACCGGCCGATGAGCTGGTTGGCCAATACGAACAGGAACGTGTGGTACGTGCTGCTCGATTGACCTTCGTCGGTCTTGGCGTATCCGCCGTCGGGCCGGCGAAAGCGTTCCAAAGTCTCGGCCACCGCCTCGCGCCAACCATGCGGCACGTCGGTGAAGATGTCGGTGCCGGCGGCATTGGCCAACAACGCCGCGCCGTAGAGCAGCGAAAGGAAATCGACGATCGGCGCCTGGCCCGACAAGCGGCCGATGAGAAACGCCGCCGCCCGCCGGGCCGGCTCGCCGTCGAGCTCGCCCACAAGAGCCAGGCCACGGAGGGCGAAGCCCGTGTAGTACAAATCG
>DATLUO010000106.1 GCA_035533075.1 Pirellulales bacterium
TTGCCGGCGTTGTACCCCCAGCCGAGCGTGTCGATCGTCGTCGTGCCGCCGTTGGAGGTGTAGGCGATGCCTGTAAGCCTGGCACCGTTGTCGTACGAGTACGCGCCGGCCAAAACATCCTCGCGCGGGCCGACGCCGATGAAATTGTAAGCGGCCACGCTCGTAAACTGGCCGATCGCGTTGTAGCCGTAATCGACCTCCTTGGGCGAGACGATGTTGCCGCCGTTTACGTCCTGCTGCTGCACCATGGTGAGATTCTGGTCGGCATCGTAAGAATAACTGTTGAGGAAGTCGGCGGTGCCCGCGATCGTGGCCGAAAGGCTCGTGCGGTCGCCCATCAGGTCGTAGCCGCTGGCGAGGATCACGTGCGGCACGTTGGGCGTGCCGGCATTGTCGACCGACGTGACTTGGCCATCGCCGTTGTAGGCAAAGGCGTAGGCCGAGTTCAGATCGCCGGCGGAGGTGAGTTCTCCCGCCAGGTCGTAGGAATACGCCATCGCGGCGACGATCGTGGTGCCGCTCATCCAGTTCTCGGCCGTCAACTGCCGGTCGTTATTGTAAACGAAATCCCGAACACGCGCGTCGGCATCCTGGATGCTCGTGACGAGCGAGTCGGCGTTGTAGCCCCACGTCGTCGTGCCCAGCGCGTTCGTTTCGGTGAGAGGCAAATTCGTCGGGCTGAAGGACCACGTCGTCGCGTTGCCGACGCTATCGACCAGCTTGGTCTCGTTGCCCGCGGGATCCAGCGTGATTTGCGTGACTCCTCCGTTGGCATCGGTCGTTTGCACGAGGCGATAGCGCGAATCGTACTCGTCGCTCTGGGTGTGGTTGAGCGGATCGGTGGTGCTGAGAAGTTCTCCGCCATTCCCATAGACGTAGGTTGTCGTGTGGGAGAGGTTGTCTTCGATCGAGGCGGTTTGGCCATTCACCGTGAAGGTCGTGGTCGTGTATTGGCCGAGCGCGTTTTCCACCTGGTTTTGCCGTCCGTCGGTATCGTAAAAATAGCTGGTGGTGGGTCCGGTACCTGAACCGCTCGGGGGCGGCAGCGACATGCTCGTCAACTGGCTGACGTCCGTGTTGGCGTAGGCCCAGGCGGTCGTGCCCAGGGCCGTCGTCTCCGAGGTTTTGCGTGAGTCGTTATCGTAGCCGAGGGTGGTTTCGGGCCCGGATTGGCCTTGGGCCGGCGCCGGCAACGTTTCGCTCGCAAGGCGGTTGAGTTTGTCCCAAGTTTCAGAGGTAACTTCATTGAGGGCATTGGTGTACGTTAGTGTATTTCCGTTGGCATCGTACGTCCAGGCCAGCGTTGGGGATGCGTCGCCGGTGGCCGCGGGCGGCAGCGTCTCTTGGACCGGCTCGTTCCGCGAGTTCCACTCGTAACCGGTGACTTCGCCCATCGGCGTTTCGGTCGTGAGGACGTTGTTGTCCTTGTCATACGTTGTCGAAGTCACTCCCCCCGCCGCGTTCGTGACGCTCACGACGCGCCCCAAAACGTCGACGTCGCTCACGGTCTGGTGCCCGTTCTCGTCCTGATAGCTCGCTTGGTAATCATCTGCGTTATAGCCGAACTGTTCGTTCGAGTTGTCGGGCCAGATAATCTCGACGAGGCGTTCGTCGCTGTCGTAGTGGTAAGTCACCGTTACCGTGCCGACGCCGTTGTTTGGGGCGGGCATGGTCATCGTCAGCGGCCGGCTATAGGTGTCATAAGTCCATGACACTTGTGCTCCGGATGGGTCCTGCTCGGTGAGGATATCCCCCTTGCCGTCAAACGTCCGCGACCACTCTTTGCCCATGCTGTCGGTGAAGGTGGCCCACTGGCCGAAGCTGCCGGCCGTGTAGGTGAAGGTGCCGTACGTCGGGCTCGCACCGGTGGCATAGGTCTCGTCTCCGGTGCTGTCGTAGTAAATGTTCGTGACGGGCGAGGCGTCGCCCGTGGCGGGCGGCGGTAGCGTAATGACGGTTGGCAGCCCGTTGGCGTCCCGCTGGATGGTCTCGGTGTTGCCGTAGGGGTCGACCTGGCTGATCGGTTCACCGAAGGCGTTTGTCTGGTATCCCGACTGGTCGCCGTTGGCGTCGGTGCTGGTCGGGTTGACCGAGGTGGAAAGGGTGAGGTTGCTCGGGCTGGAGGAATTCGTCGAGCCGTAGCCAAAATCCTGTTCGCTGGTGTCGCTGGTGCTGGCGCCGCCTGGCAGTGAAACGCCGCTCAAACGATGGTTGGCGTCGAGGGTAAACGACGTCTGGTTGAGGTTCGGGTTGCTTTCGCTCGACATGTAGTCGCCGCTGTAGGCGTATTGCCACACCGGCGCGCCCTGGCCGTTGCCGGGGTCGGGTTCCGTGATGCTCGTCAGGTTCGTGCCGCTGTGGGCGATCGTCCAGACACTATTGGCATAATCGGAAATCGATCTCGACAGGCCATTGGTGTAACTGAGGTCCACCGCGCGGCCCCATTCATCCACAATTGAAGTTAGATCGGCGCCGCTCCAGTTGTAGCTGGTGGCCTCTCCGGTCCGCTCCAAACGGCTGGTCAGGTAGCCGCCCGAGCCGAAGTTGAATGTGACCCCTACGTGCGTGACGAGCTGCCAGCCGCCGCCACTGACGGCGGTGAGCGTCGAGAAAGCGAACGGGCCGTTCGGCGAGGTATAGCTGCCGTCTTGGTTTTGCGAGTAGTACCACGCCCCACCGTCGCCGGTCGAGAGCAGCACGCCCGCCGGCACGCCTTGCACGTTGTTGACAAACAGCCGGTAGAGCCCCGGCATGTCCCAACCTTTGCCGAACGGGCTGGCGGAGTCGTTGACCACGTTTATCGCGCCGCTGATGGTCGTCGGCGCGGCCATGTCGGGGCTGGTCACCGTGAGCGACCACGGGTAACGGCCGCTGGCCAACGGCGATGTGTCGACCTGTTCGGCCAGATGCACGTGCGACGTCGTGCCGTTGAGCGAGGACATGCTGAAATAAACCGGCGGCTGTTGCACGCCGTTGAACGTCAGCGTGGCGGTGACGGTTTCCGACGCCGCAAGGCTGGTGGAAAGGCCGAGATCGGCCTCAATCACCTGGTCCGGCTGGGCCAAAACGCTGTCGTAGACGAGCGACAGGTTATGCGCCGTGGCCGGCGCGCCGTCGGCCGGCGCGGCGCTGACCGTGGTGCCACCGGAGCCGCCGGCGGGCAAGGGCGAGGTGATGGGCTGGTCGGCGTAGGGATCGCTGAGAATCTGCCGGCTGACGTGGATCGTATCGACGGGAACCTTGGTTTGGTCGCTGGCCGAGAGCACGCTGTACTCGGTTTGCAGCGTGGCGGTATAGGCCTGGCTGGACAGAATGCCGTCAGAAACCGTGAAACCAAACGCATCGGTCCCGATCCAGCCTGGATTGGGCGTGTAGGAAAAGGAACCGTCGGAATTGAGCTGCAGCGTGCCGTGAGTGGGCGCGCTGCTGAGCACCGCTGTGATGCTGTCGCCGTCGGGATCACTGGCCAGATTCAAAACTCCTTGGGCCGCCGATACGTTGTCCGTCTGGCCGTTCGGGAGCGAATACATTTGGTTGGCGCCGGTGGGGGCCTGGTCGGTGACGTCGATCGAGGCCGAAGCCGCGGCCGAGTAACTGTTTCCATCGTAGCCTTCAAAGGAAAAGCCGTCATTGCCGTAGTAGTGATATGCAGGCGTATAGGTAAGTGAACCGTCGGAATTGAGTTGCACCGTGCCATGGCTCGGCCCGCTCACCAACACGGCCGTGAGGTGAATGTTGTTTGGATCGCTGGAAAGCGTGAGCACGCCCGGCGCCGAGACGGTCAGCGTCTGGTCGTGAAGAGTGGAGTACTGCTGCGGTTGCACCTGTGGCTGATCGCTAACCATCAGACCGATCGATACGGTGGCCGCGGAACTGTACGTGCTGCCGTCGTACGCCTCGTAGGTGAACGAATCGCCGCCGAACGGAGGGAACGTGGTATTCGTGTAAGTCAAGGATCCGTCGGAATTGAGCGTCAGGGTGCCGTAGCTCGGCGGCGTGACGAGCACGGCGGAGAGCGGGCCGTTTCCGCCGGTATCGTTGGCCAAGACGCCGGCGTAAGCAGGTATGTTGATGGCGCCGCCGTTGTGATCGTAATAGTTGTCGGGGTTGGCGGTTGGGCCGGTCAAGAGCAGCCGCGCTTCGAGTGGTTGTAAGGTGGCGAGCGCGCCACGAAGCCGCGGGCGCGTTCGTCGCCGCTGGCCGCGCGGCAGAAATAGAGAGCGCACCAGCTCGCCGACGGGGGCGAGCCAGCCGGGAAGTTTCTCGAGGCGCGACCTCTTCTCGAGTTGGGTATGTTGTTTATCGCGCGATTTGGCGGTTTTCGCGGGCGGCAAGCGCATGATCGGCGTCCTTTCGGTGGCGGGGTGAAATGCGTCCCTCTGTATTAAGAGGACGTAAAAACCGCTTTTGCGCTCTGTTATAAGATTTAATACTCAAAAGTTAACTCAACGTCGCACGCCACAAGACATTGACGAGCAATGAGTTAGGATGACGCCGTCCGCCGCAAGTGCCGCGAAAACAAATTTCGCCGCTGCGCGCGGCTCCGCCCGCGCGCAAGGATCGGAGGGTAAAATTCCCCCCTAAGGACGCGGATCAGGAACTGGACCGTCAGAACATGGCCCCCGCCGCGCGCCGCGGGCGGCGGCGGGGAAGATTTTTGTCGGGGGGCTTGACCGGCCAATAGGGACGATATACTGGAAGCCATCGTTGGGCCAGGGAGCGGCCCGCGATCACCTCTGTGAGGGAAGTTTTCTATTCCAACGCCAACCGCGGACGAGGGATACGCCGCGAGGGGCAGTTTCGGACCCACGGCGCGGTTTGCGCTCGTCGCCCACAACGTCGCGCGACGACCGCGTCCGCTCGCGGACTCCCGACCTTCAAAGGGCCAGACCGCCTCGCGAGCGCCGCCGCGCCGGCAGACGCGAAGGGAGTTTGGCTATGGCCGGAGAGGAACAACGTTTTGAGTTGACCGATTGGGTGCTCGAGGCGATCGCGCATCGCCGCTGGCGGGGCACGAACGACAACCCCGCACTGGGAAAAGCGGTCCTGCACGTGGAGAAACGCCTGTTGCCCTGGGTGCGGGAGCAGCTCGAAAACGAACGGGACGACACCCCGCCCGACGCCGAAAACCTGGTGGCCGAGGCGGGCTGCAAAGCGCTGCTCCATTTCGATGAGTTTACGGGCGTTACGGGAGGCGAGTTCTATCGCTGGATGGAAACGATCGCCGCGTGGATGATCGCCGATGTCAAACGCCAGCGCGATGCCCAGGAGAACGGCGGGTTTCGGCGCGGCATGTCGTTGGAACGCGCGGCGGAAGCGGCCCGGCTGGCCGAGCTGCTGATTTCGCCCGACGTTTCGCCGCACGATGCCTGCGTCATTCGCGAGAACGCCGTGCGCGTCCACCGCGCGATGCGGGGGCTGACCCACGAGCAGCACCGCGTGGAGAGGCTGCGGATGGGCGGCCATTCGCTCCGCGACATCGCCGCCACCTTCGGTCACTCCGCGTCGTGGGTGCATGAAGTCTGGGAGTCGGGCGCCCAGCACCTGCGGACCAAGCTCATGCGTGGCGAGCGAACGAGGCGAGAGCCCGTTGAAGCCGGAGCGTGAGCGACTTGGCGTTTAGCCGTGCCGGGCAGACGCTAGACACAAAACCCGGTCTGCCGTCTACTGTCTACCGTCTACCCCACTCGCTCGACGGAACCCAGCATGTACGGCGCCATCCAACAGCACCTTGCCCGGCAAATCGACGAAATCCGCCAGGCCGGACTTTATAAAAACGAACGCCAGCTCACGTCGCCGCAACAGGCGCACGTGGCCGTGGCCGAGGGCCAGGTGCTGAACTTGTGCGCCAACAACTACCTCGGCCTGGCCGATCATCCGGAGGTCGTCGCCGTGGCGCACCAGGCTCTCGACCAGTGGGGCTACGGCCTCGCTTCGGTCCGCTTTATCTGCGGCACGCAAGCGCAGCACAAACTGTTGGAGCAGCGGCTTTCAGAGTTCCTCGGCACGGAAGACACGGTACTCTACTCCTCCTGCTTCGACGCCAACGGCGGTCTGTTCGAGACGCTGTTGGGGCCCGAAGACGCGGTGATTTCCGACGAGCTGAACCACGCTTCGATCATCGACGGCATCCGGCTCTCGAAGGCACAGCGGTTCCGCTATCGCAACAACGACATGGGCGATCTGGAAGCGAAGCTCCGCGAGGCACGGTCGGCCCGCTTTCGACTGATCGCCACCGACGGCGTGTTTTCGATGGACGGCATTATTGCGAACCTGCCCGGCACCTGCGCGCTGGCCGACCGCCACGACGCCCTGGTGATGGTCGACGATTCGCACGCCGTGGGCGTCTTGGGGCCGGAGGGCCGCGGCAGCCACGACCATCACGGCCTCGTGGGGCGGATCGATATTCTCACGGGCACGCTGGGCAAGGCCTTGGGCGGCGCCAGCGGCGGCTATACCAGCGGCCGGCGCGAGATTGTGGAGTTGTTGCGGCAGCGGTCGCGGCCTTACTTGTTCTCGAACTCGCTGGCCCCGCCGATCGTCGGCGCGTCGCTGGCGGTGCTGGAATTGTTGAAGACGTCGAGCGATTTGCGCGACCGGCTGCGCGACAACACTCGCTTCTTTCGCCAAGGGCTGATCGAGCGGGGCTTTCAGATCGTGCCGGGCGAGCACCCGATCGTGCCGATTATGCTGGGCGATGCCGCGCTTGCCGGCCGCATGGCAGAGGCACTTTTGGCGCGCGGCATCTACGTGATCGGGTTTTCTTACCCGGTGGTTCCACAGGGAAAGGCGCGCATTCGAGTGCAGCTTTCGGCGGCCCATGCCCACGCCGATCTGGTGCAGGCACTCGACGCCTTCGCGGAAGTCAAGGATTCGCTGGGAATCTGACCCGGATCAATTTGCAATTTGAAATTCGCAATTTGCAATTTGCAATAGTAGGTTTGGGCCGAGCCCGAGGGCGCCGTATCGATTTCAAATTGCAAATTGCAAATTTCAAATTGCAAATCGTGGCTCGCTGGCCCCACCTTACGCCCCGACTAATACGCTTCGATGCTCTTGAAGCAGCCGCCGCCGGAAAGCTGGGCGGCGCGAAGGCAGCGCTCGGCACTGCTGATGATGTCGAACGGACCGAAGTTCTTCGCGGGCACGGCCACCGTCGAGGCGCCGACGCTCACGCTCGCCACGCCGCCGCCCGCAATCCGCTGCCGGACCTCGTGCAAGACGTGGTGCCCGACGTCGGCCGCCCCCGGCCGATCGCAGCCCGGCAAGACCAATGCCAGGCGAGAGGCAGTCAGCTCCAGCGGCGGAAAATGATTCGAACCGGCCGCGCGGCAGGCATCGAAAACGGCGTCGCGGACTTTCTTCGATCCCGCCACTCCCTGCATGAACAGCAGGTCGTCGAGGCCGTCAAGCTCGATCAACAACAGGCTCAGCTCCCGCCGCGTCTGACGGCAGAGGGCCGCGGCCGAGGTGAGGTAGGCCTGTAGAGTGGCATCGACCACGGCGACGGCCGACACGCCGCGGCCGGCCGGGCCACCCCTGCCCGCGGCGCAAGCGGCGACGCTTACGCTACGGGCGGTCGCTGCCGTGGAAGACGTTCGCCGCGGTCCCAGATCCGCTCGTTTTGGCTCGGTAGAGTGCGGGCTGGTGCGTGGCGCGGGGGTCGCCGGAAGGCTCGCCACCGCCGACGAGAGCGAGCGGCCCGCGTCACCGTCGGCAAAGTTCGACAGCTTCTGTGCCAGCCCTTGCCGCCCGCCGTCGAGCAGCTCTTCGGCCGCGTCACAGGCCACCAGCGACAACTGGGTGTATGCCCGTGCCAGCACCGCGTTATAGGCCAGTCCCTGGGAAAGATCGACCGAGAGTACCGCCGCGAGCTGGGTCACGGTCTCTTCGACGGAGGCCGTGATCGCCGCAAGCTGTTTCTCTGAAAACGTCGGGCCGCCGCGGGCCGCTTGCAACAGGGTTGCCAGCGCGTCGGCCCGCTCGTCGGCCAGCAGCTCGGCCAGTCTTTCCGCCAGATGGAGAATCTCGGCAGGGGTGCGAACATCGCCCGAAAGAAGTTCGATTTCCGCACGCACGTCGGGCCACTGCACGGCGGCGACCAGCATTTCGGGCAAACCCCATTGTTCGAGCAGCCCCGCCGTGAGTTGGATGTGGTCGAAGCCGATCAACCGCCGCTCCAGCGCCCGCACTTCGTCGCGCGGCCAATCGGCTTTCCGCAGGACTTCGACATAAGGCTTGCCCAGTCCCTGAATCAGCACCAGCCGGCCGAGGTCTTTGAGCAGGCCGGCCACAAACAACTCGTCGCCCGGCAGACGCCAGACTTTTTCGCTCAGCTCGCGTGCGGCCACGGCCCTGGTGAGCGTGTGCTTCCAAAACTGGTCGAGAACGTCGCGCGCCAGGCCGGCGAAGAGCGGTTCCGGCAAGCCGAAGCCGAGCACCAGCATCTTCAGCGGCTTGGTTCCCAACACCGAGAGAGCCTGCGTGAGGTCCGAGACGCGGCGACTGAGTCCGAACAGCGAGCTGTTGACCACCCGCAGCACTTTCGTGGTGAGCGCCGGATCGCGTTCGATGCACTCTTTGAGCCGGTTCGTGTCGAGCTGCGGCGCGTTGGTCAGCTCGAGCACTTCCAGCACGACCGCGGGCAAGCTATAGAGCTGCCGCGAATGGTTGAGCAACTGGGCGAGCAGATCGGGCGTAGCTTCCATGACTCGGACCGCGGCGGTTGATCGGGCATCCGATCAAGTCTACGCCACGTTTGGCCCAGAGGACGGAGCGCACTGGAGTTGCCGGACATTCCGACGGTGCCGGCCCGTCAATTGCTTAACTACCGCCTCTTGACGAAGCTAGAAAAGGGTGGGACCAGCGAGCTTGCGAGCGCCGGCCCACCACGTCCTAGGCGTCAGGCATCAGGGCGTCGGTTTGTTTGTCCTGATGCCTGACGCCTGAAACCTGACGCCTCAAATCGGTGGGCCGGCGCTCGCAAGCTCGCT